>DLGL01000005.1:20101-44339 GCA_002482685.1 Bacteriovoracaceae bacterium UBA7695
AAGGGAAAGAAACACCTTGTCTTGAAAAAACCCGCGGTTCCGACTAAATTCCTTGAGTCCAAAACATATTTCCAAGGAGTTCCCATGGCCCGTTTAGTTGGTAATCCAGCGCCGTTTTTTAAAGCTGAAGCTCTCGTTAATGGTGCAAGCAAACAAATCTCGCTTGATGACTATAAAGGTAAGTGGAAAGTTCTTTTCTTTTACCCATTAGACTTCACATTTGTATGTCCTACTGAAATCATCGCTTACTCGGACGCTGCTGATAAATTCAAAGCTATGAACTGTGAATTGATTGCTTGTTCAGTGGATTCATTCTTCTCTCACCTTGCGTGGACAAAACAGCCTCGTAACGATGGTGGTTTAGGTGAAGTTAAATTCCCTATCATCGCTGATTTGGATAAAAAAATTGCTCGTGACTACGAAGTTCTTGTTAATGACGGTGTCGCTCTTCGCGGTATCTTCATCATTGATGACAACAACGTTATTCAGCAGTCTACAATCAACAACCTTTCAGTAGGTCGTAACGTTGAAGAAACCCTTCGTTTAGTTGAGGCTTACCAGTTCACAGCTAAGTCTGGTGAAGTATGCCCTGCTAACTGGAAGAAAGGATCGGACACGATGAAGCCAGATCCTACTGGTTCAAAAGCATGGTTTAAAAAGAACGCATAAAATACCTGAGCAAATAGTTCGGTGACTTTAAGGGGGGCCTGTCTGGCCCCCTTTTTTAATTTAGACGCTCTTTGTCACCCTGTAAGAAGGTGAAAGAATGGTAAAAAAATTCAATATTTAGCTGCGTGTTATCAGTAATCTTTACAACTATTGGATGATTGTAAGTTCAACTCATTGGCAAAGCTGGGATCCACTCTTAAAACCCATCCATACAAGAATTTGGCCTCATGTTTGCGATGTAAGGGGTAGGACTAAAGACCATGGAGGTCGCAGTCCAAAAATAGAGGGGATCATGGTTAAGACAAATGTAGTGATGATGGGAGACTTCCGGGATATGCGTGACATGCGCCGATCTCAGGACGGTTACAAAAAGTATCTCGCGACGCTGGCCAATTCACAGCTTGAAGGTGAGATCAATTTTCTGTTGAATGAATTTTCGGAACATACTTATGATAAGGATTTTTTCTTTAAGGTTCGTCAGGTTCAGACGGAAATTGTGGCCCGTGCTGATGATGACTGGAAGCTGCGGATTGAAAGCCTAAACAGGGAAACTCTCCATTTAATTTAATCTAATCCAACAAAAAACCCGCCTCTCGGCGGGTTTTTATTTTACATCTTTTTTAAACCTTAGACTTCACACCCGGAGATCCGGCATTATAGCCAGTAGATCCATTTTGCGATCCAGCCGGACCAAATCCGCTCTGGTACCCTTGCTTTCCCCCGGCGTTCGTCCCGCTTGTTCCCGAAGTCCCATAACCACCCTGACCTAAGAGGTTTTCTTTTTTGCCATGAGAGGTGTCTGGTCCTGTACGGTCAAGATCTATTTCTTCACCATCCAGTTGTCCTGGATTTATCTCGAGATCATTATTTTCGGAGTCAAAATTAGTTTCTTCTTCATCCACTTCGTCTGGTTTACCAGAACTATTGTTACTATAGTTTCTGTTATGACGAGTGGGATTAGGTTTAACTGACCCTTTTTGAAATTCTTGTTCGTTATTTTCCATATATCCTCCATTTAAATAAAGAGAGCAGGACTGATGCCACTTTAAATTTCTTTTTTTTATCGGGAGTTAGGTATGCCTGAGCTAAAAACTTTAATCCCATTATCACTCCAAATGTGGCGATTTGGGACGCTCTCTGCTGTGGCGTCATCTCTTAACATCGTGAAATTGGAACTGGTTCCCGTGGCATCTGGATTGCTCTTATAAACCTAACAATCAGCTTCAAGATGAAGCAATTAATCAGGAGGATTTATGAATCCACGAAACCTCGTTTCGGCTTTTGCCGCCCTTAGTCTCTTCGCTGCTGTAGGTTGCTCCAGCGATCCCAAACCAGCTCCAAAACAAAATCCGGTAGCTAAGGCCATCTACGAAACAAATGAGATCCCTGAACCCACAAAAGTGAAGGTTAAAGAAACTGACAGACTTGATTTTGCCACGATTGAATTTGATTTGGGCGAATCAAAACTCTCAGAGATGGACCGTCGTCACCTGAACGAGCTTGCAATGAAAATGACTGCGGCAGGAAAAATTGTAGATGATGTTAAAATTCTCACCTGGGCAGACCGTACTATAAAAAATGATCAGGACGGTAGTAGTTCGGAAATCATTCTCGCTCGTCAAAGAGCTGAATCAATCAAAAAATACCTCGAAAAAAATCTTCCAACTGAAGAAGATATCGATTTTTATAACATGGCGGAAAATCCACAAAGGTTTTCTAGTTTTATGCAGAGAAAAGGTGTTCCAGTAAACAAGGTATTTACAAATGCCAGTGGTAAACAGGTTAGTACCGATGGACGTGCTCTCGTGATAATCGAATATCAAAATGAGCCAATGCCGTCGCAACTTTAAATAATTTTTCGAGAGCGTTCACACAACACACACAGGGAGGCAAGAATGCCGAATAGAGTTGAGATAGAACGAAACACAGAAATTAATATCGGGATTTCAGAAAAAGATCGTAAGGCCGTTTGCAAAGGACTTAACAAACTCCTGGCAGACTCCTACCTCCTCTACCTGAAAACTCAAAACTATCACTGGAATGTGACGGGGAATATGTTTCAATCTCTGCATCTCCTCTTCGAGCAGCAATACCAGGAGCAGGCAAAATCCATCGATGTCATTGCGGAGAGAATCCGGGCACTGGGTGAATTTGCACCGGGATCATTCGCAGCTTTCTCCAAAGTTTCTTCGATCAAAGAAGAAACAACTATCCCCTCTGCTGAGGAGATGATCCACCGGTTAGTTGAAGGCAATGAACGTGTCGTTACAACTGCCCGGGAACTAGTGGCCATAGCCGATAGCTGCGAAGATGACGTAACCAGTGACTTAATGATTGAAAGAATGCAGGTTCATGAAAAGAATGCTTGGATGCTCAGAAGTCTGATTACCCATCAGGCTTAAGGACTAAGGGCCGGAGGTTTTTACTTCCGGCCTCCTTTTTAAATCAAATCATATGCAAAAAGGGCAACCCCGGAGTCCCCTATTACTAGAAGAATCCAGGGTGCAACTGAAAATTATTACTTAAGACCACCACCACTCAGAGTCAGAACTTTTAGGATCAAAAGCATCCTGCAAAAAAATCACTTTTTCTTCATTCTCTGCAATCTCATTTAAACTCTGGCCCAGTGAAGAGCCCAGAAGAAGCTTCAATGATTCTTCTAAGAGATGGTTCTGTCCTTTAGAAAGGACATTGCTTTTAGGTCGATTTGTTTTGATATTCACCACACTCACTCCCATGAGATGTAAAACTTTGCTTGTTTAGAGCAAACCTAATGCCAGAGACTTACATATATATTTTCAATGATTTAGATAAAGATTTTATTCATATAAAGGGGAGATCTGGGACAAATTAAGCTTTGGAGGGGAACTTAGGGGGCAGGGCCATTTCGCACTCTAGAAACTTTTTACGCTAAGAGAAATTTCCTACACCGAAAATTAGATCTGACGCATAATTCTCCCCACCATTGTCCCTGTAACAGTATTCGGAGATTTCACATGAAGCTTTTAGGCCTCTTCATTCTGGTAGGTGTTTTTACGGCCTGTGATCCCTATGGATTCGGTTTTAAGAAAAACCCTGCTTACGTATTGGATGAGGCTTTTAAGGCGGTCATGAACAGCCAAACCAACAATGAAGTGGACCGTAAAGAAAACATAAAATCCTTCCTTGAGGCTACCGGTCGTGAAGCCTTCTGCCTTTACGGACATCAGGAAGGGCTGACCTATTTGTATAACAATCTCAACATTGATCCAAAAAATGTAGAAATCATTCCGAGAATTGTCTCAAATTACACTAAGCACACACCGACTCCAGCATTTATCAATTTTTGGTCTTACTACCAAGAGCGCTACAAACTTGAAATTTTACACAAAACAACTCGTGAAGACCTCTTCACAGTCATCGTAGATTGCAATTATGGTTTTGAAGGTGAGAAGAAACCTGAGCACGCCAAATTTATGAGTAAGCAAAAATATAAGAAAAAAGAATGCCGAGTGGTGAAAATGGTTCCGATGAAGTTCAAAGCTCTGCCTATGAATTCACGCTGCTTACCTCTTAAAATTGACCTATAACCACTGCAGACTTTTGTAGTCGTGAGTGACTGAGGCCCTAAGAAGTGCAATCCGGTCAATGTCCTTATAACCAAGTACATGGGCCAGCGCACGGGCCCTGACTTTTGTCTCCTCATCAGAATTAAACGAATCAATCAGGGTCTGAAGAAAAATTAAATTCGAAGCAAAAGTCATCACATACTCTTCGACGAGCTTTTGATCCGTATCTGTAATTTTTGTAAATTGCAGTCCGAACCGCGAGCGAAAAATATTATCTAAATTTTGAGACAGTTGTTCGCGACGGACCATCTTTGCTCTGACACGGATCACTTTGTGAGCGAAAAGCTCTTTGGAAAATGTCTGCATTTTAAGCACAGTAAAATTTTTTAAGGAAGGCATCTGAGGCAAGGCGACCATAATGGCCACCTCATCTTTATCAGGGAAGCTTGGCATCTCATCAATCAGCATCCCGCCTTCGGAAATATTCAAGGCGCGGGCCTTTAAGACATAGTCACCATCCGCGTAAAGCACCGTCTCCTTAAAAGGAGCTCGTAGGTGTTTACGCTGATAGTTTTTCTTTATCATAGAAGTTTACTAGCAATCTCAGAAAGAGGTGAACGCTCGCCCACTGAGAGCTTCACGTGTGCCACAATTTCTTCGCCTTTAAGCTTATCAATGGTGTAAACCAAACCGTTATTCAAAGAATCAAGGTATGGGTTATCGATTTGCTCAGAGTCACCAGTCAGAACAATTTTTGTTCCTTCACCAGCACGGGTGATGATGGTTTTAATTTCATGCGGAGTTAAGTTTTGAGACTCATCCACAATCATGAACTGCTGAGGTAAAGAACGACCACGAATGTAAGTCAGAGGCTCAACGTGAAGAAGACCCTGGTTGATTAACTCATCCCAAGTGGTCATTTCATTGCGAGCGCGCTGATTGCCGAATAAGAAGTCGATGTTATCGAAAATTGGCTGCATCCATGGACCTAATTTCTCAGAGATATCTCCCGGTAAAAAACCTAAGTCTCTTCCCATAGGAACGATCGGACGAGAAACCAGAACTCGTGAATAATTTTGTTTGGTGATCGCACATTCAAGTCCTGCAGCGATCGCAAGAAGAGTTTTACCAGTTCCCGCTTTACCTACTAACGAGACCAAATTGATTTCGTTATTTAAAAGTGCATCCATCGCAAATTGTTGCTCGATGTTTTTCGGGTGAATTCCCCAAACGCCTTCTTTAGGCTTGATCAAAGGAACGATTCCGCCTTTTTTAGCATGGAAGCGGCCCAGAGCTTTTTTAAATGGGTTAAGCTTGTCCGCGAGAACAAGATATTCATTCGGGTAGATGTTTTGAATATCACCTGGCTCTAATTTTAAGAAGCGCTCTTTTTCAAACTCTTCAATCTTAGCTAAATCAAACTGAACAATTCTCTGACCAGAGTAAAGTTCATCTTCGGTCACACCAGTTGTTTCATAATCTTCAGCAGTGATGTTAATCGCATCAGACTTAAGTCTGAGGTTAATATCTTTAGTGATGAGGATGACATTTTCGCCGGCCTCTTTGAGAGTCAGTGCTGTGGCAAGGATCAAGTTGTCGTTCATGTCTAACTTAAGACCTGAAGCCCCATTGCCTTTGTATTCCGCAGTAATGCTAATTTGAAGTGTTCCGCCATTATCGAGTTTCACTCCTTTAAAGAGCGATCCTTTTTCGCGGAATCCATCAATCAATCGAGAAAAATAACGCGCATTCCTACCGTTTTCGTTCTGATCTTTTTTAAACCGATCAAGTTCTTCAATAACTGTGAGGGGGATGTAAACTTTGTTGTCTGCGCCAAACTTGTTAATAGCAAGAGGATCCAAAAGCAGGACATTGGTATCCAATACGAACGTTTTATTCAAAGAAATCCTCCTATCCGTGGGGGCCTTGTGTGTTGAATTTAATGGTAAAAAATTAAGCGTCGAATGAAAAGTCAAATAAGCTGAGATAGACGATGAAGCGACGACTTTTAATCTGCTGATACTTTGAGCCTAGCTCAAGATCGTAGAACCCCCCTGTGAGTCTCATGAAACCGAGGTTCAATTGGGCGCCGTAGCTGTAATAACCACTGTTTAATCCGGCCATTAGTGTTATTCCTGGGATTCCCAGCTGGCCTCCCAGCCGGACTCTTTTCCCGAAATCCATCTGCTCATTGAGCGCTCTCACGTCTGCTGACAGAATATAATGGAAAATTTTAAAGTCTTGTCCAACCGCCATCCCCAAATTTACTTGCTGTCTGTTGCCGGAAACTTTGAGGTTTTCTGGATTCTCCTGAACTTTATACTCAGTTCCGCCAATGTCTAACGCGGAAAGACCCATCACAAATTGTGTATTGGCAAATCTCGCCACATGCTCCATCCCTGCATCAAATCCCCAACCAATCCCTTTTACTCTTCCTAGAGATTTCAGGAGTTCATCAATTTCTTCCTGCCCGAGGGCCCGACCCATCGTAGGTCCTGTTAATGAAAGTCTGTCACTCACCCCAGTTCGCTCGATGTATTTAGCACTCAGTCCCACTGATGTCTGACTGCCTGAAAGAGTTTTTTTATTTAAGCGACTGCTACCAAGAGGAAGCCCCATACCAAAGGCCACTCCCTTATCAGAGCGGATATCCAGGCCAAGCATGGGATGCGCTTTATTTCTTAAAAGTGCATCATAACTTTCATTAGCAATAAAAGTTACACCTACATTGAATATTTTAAAACCAGGGGCCACACCAGCACTTGCATGTACAGGGTAATCCATCAAGAGATCAGCTGCGCCTACTGCAGTTTTGGGAAAATCTTTAAACTTATCCATATCGGAGAGAACATTAGTGCCTGAGAGGTGTCCACTGAATGGATACAGAGTCAGGTCAGCCTTATGACGGGCCAAGGAAGCAGGATTATAAAACAGTGTGTACTCATCATCATTTACGGCAGTAAATGCATCACCCATTAAAAGGGCTTTTGGTGAGCGCAGGATGTAAGGGTTATCAAAGGCCAGGGCCTTAAATGAAAGGAGAAGGAGAAATAAAATCTTCCAGAATTTCATGGAAGACCTTTCTCAAATATCAGTGCATAGACCTGCTGGAAATCACCAAAGTCACTGGCATTGGCAATGAGCTCTTCGCACTCTTTTTGAGAAGTGATATCTATGTAGGCTGCAAGAGTAGGATCTGCGCTCACGCGAGTTTTAATGGTCTCGGCCACAGCAGTGACGCTTGAAAAAACAGCAAACGCTGGATCATCAGGAAGAGATATATTTGTCAGAATGTCGACAATATTGGTGACTAAAACCAGACCCTCACACATTCTTCTCTTGGTTACAGTTAGTGAGCCTGCTGCCAGTGACAAATCAGGATGCCCATCATCTGTTGCCAGGTTGTCACAAATTCCTGTCTGTCCTAAACCCAAAAATGCAATGGCCCCAGAATCAGTATATTCGACAAAGCAGTGTGAGGCGGGGCTTCCTTGCTCATCAGTGTTGGCGGCCCCCAACCCTTTACTGCCAGCGCTATTAACATTGCCGTAAAAATGCAGATACTTTCCAAGTTGAGTGATACTCAAAAGAAGGGCCTGAATGCCCATATCTCCGGCTTCTCTTGCCCCATACTTTCCTTCCCGACGAACCTGCGAAGGAGCCTCGGAATCAACATTAAGAAGTATGTTAAGAGCTTCGCGAACATCGCTATAGGTTTGAGAATCGGCCGAAGTTTCCCGGGAAAGAGCCAGAAGGGTCAATGACTTCATAAGGGTGGCATCAGTTCCCTGAATCAGCAGAGTTTGAGTTTCTAAAAATTTTATGGTGTCGAATTTCGCCCGGCATGCATAAGCTGAGGCAAGGACCTGCAGATAATCCGGATTCGAAGTATCACGCCCTACCCCTTCAAGAACATCAATAGCAGCATCACACTTATTGCTTGATAAATAAGTTAAGGCCACATCAATGGCCTCCTCAACTTCCTGAGCAGGTTTTTTTGCACAACTACAAAGTGCGAAGAGAATACAAATGATGAAAATTGAGCGCAAATTGAGAGTCTCCCTATATGAAATTATAGTTCATTGAGAGAGACAAATTGAGGTGGTCAAAAATGCCTGAGAGTACCTCTAGGCGCGGTTGAGATACCTGACGATTTTAGAAATAGCTTCCTGAAATGGAACTTCTTCAATCACGAGGGCAATTCTTGCCGTATTAGGAAGCCCAAAGTCACTTCCAGGCACAACTGTAATGCCCTCTTTATTGAGAAGCTCATCAGCAATGGCATACGAGTGGTCAATGCCTGCTTCAAAACGACCAAACATCGGAGTCCGTGAGAAATCAATCATAAAATAAAAAGCAGAAGTGGATTGGTACCAACAATGACCTAGATGGGCCTCACGGAATCTTTCACGAAGAACGGCCGCATTCTGACGTACGTGTCTTTTTACAGGTCCAAGAAATGAGTCAATCAGGCCAAAATCAAAATCCATCAGGGCCCGCTGGATAAGACTGTTTGGTCCTGAAGTTGTCTGTCCCTGAATTTTTCCCATGGCATTGATGATGGAACTCGGACCTATGGCGTATCCTAATCGCAACCCGGTTGAGGCCAGTGCTTTTGAAATAGCATGAATTATAATCGTGCGACTTAAAAGAGAAGGATCATATTGATAGAAGAAACTTGGTTTTGGATCGAAATAATAAATATCAGAATAGACCTCATCACTTATAACAACAAGATCGGGGTACTCTTTTAAAAATTCAGCAAACTCTCTCATCCAGCCCTCGGAGTAATGAATACCGGCCGGATTATTAGGACTATTCACAATGATGGCACGAGTCCGGGGAGTCATGACCCGACGGATATCTTCTACAGCGGGAACAAATGCATCAAAGACATTTGACTTCACCACATTAGGAGTGCCTCCCCAGAACTTAATCATCTCAGGGTAACTTACCCAGTAAGGGGCAAGAAGGATGACCTCATCACCCGGATCCACTAAGGCCCCGAGTACATTGTAAATAGAATGCTTAGATCCATTACTAACAATACAATCAAAATCATTTTCAAAAATTTCGGCCGGAAGATTTCTCTCGTCAGTGATGTACTTTGTGAGCTTCTTTCGGAGATTAGGAAATCCTGCTACGGGTGAGTACTGATAGCTTTTTAAAAAGTTCAACTGATGATGAATTTTTTCAATAAATTCAGGCAAAGGCTTGATCGGCAACTGACCGCCGGAAAGATTATAAATAACTTTCCCCTCATCGGTCATATTCAAAGCCTTCTCGTTAAGCTTCATCGTAATACTATAGGAGAGACCTTTAACTCTTGAGCTTAGTAACATGGGTGCACTTTTGTTTTTTAGTTTTTAATTTTGTTCATCTCATCCAGCACCATTGGCGGAACGAAAGGTGTGATATCACCATTATGTGTATACACTTCTTTTACCAGAGAGCTGGAAATATAATACAGTTTTTCACTGGTCATTAAAAAGACTGTATCGCAATCTGGATTAATTTTTCGGTTCATAGAAGCCATTTGAAATTCAATTTCAAAGTCCCCGGTAGGTCTGAGACCTCTGACAATGGAGCCGATGTCATTTTGGCGAGCGTATTCAACAACCAGCCCGCTCCAGCTATCAACACGAACCTTAGGCTCGTGAGCAAAAAGCTTTTTCAAAACTCCCACCCGTGACTCGGTCGACATGAATGGCTTTTTATTGGGAGATACGGCAACCAGGATTACAACTTCATCAAAGATCTTTATCGCACGCTGAACGATATCCAGATGACCGTTTGTAAAAGGGTCAAAAGTCCCGGCATAAAGAGCGCATTTCTTTTCCAAAGCAGATCCTTTGAACAGTTGTCTGATACTTTCAATCTTATATCAATTTTCCTATCACGACAAAGTGATCACCTTGTTCCACAGTTTTAATAATTGAATGGAACGCTCCAGTGACCTGTTCGAGCTTCGGACCTTTTAGCCGGTCTGACTCAAGCCAGACTTCTCCTGCAAAATTGACATTCTTCAGAATCTCAATCATCTCAAAGTAGAGCTTATGATCTTCATAGGGAGGATCCAGATAAATGATGGCATCTTCCGTTTCTGGGAATTGGTATTTTAATTCTTTTTGGAGCCAGTTCTTTGCATCAGAGCTACTCACCACGATAGAGGCTGGGTCAAACTTGAAGCTTTTAAGCAGCCCTTCCTGATTTTGTTTCAGTGTAAGAAATGCTCCCCGGGCCGAGTCATTTACAGCAATTTTTTCAGCTCCTCGGGAGAGGGCCTCAAATCCCATGGCCCCTGATCCAGCACAAAGATCGATAAACTGAAAACCTTCAAGGTTTTGTCTCCAGTCAAAAAGCTTTCTTTTGATCATGACAGAGGTAGGACGAGTTGAATCAGCACGAGGTGTTGCCAGAGGATAACCTCGGGCAACACCACCAAGAATTTTTATCATTGAAAGATTATACGGCTTTTTTTACAGAATGGGCATCAGCAACTGGTACAGTGAAAGTTACCCCACCCTCCATATTAATTGTCAGACCTGCTTCTGAAACATCGAGGCTAATGGTTTTGCCACCAATCTCAAACTGAAGTTCAAGATTCATCTCACCCTGGACTTTAAATGACATTGAAGAATGGGTCCCTTTATAGGCTTTGGCCTCAGGTCTTTTATCAAAGGCCAAAACGGTTTCTTTAGTTTTGGAAACAGGGATGGCCTTCTCTTCTTCGAGCTCCGCCAGCTCTTCCATCACAGAAGCTTCAGTGTCTTCACTGAACTCTTCCTCCAAAGCTTCGATCTCCTTCATGATGTCTGTCAGCTCTTGATCATTGAAGCCTTTATCCATACTGTCCCCCGCCGAAAGTTAATTTGTTTACGCTGTGTTCATTATAGAAAACTTGAGTTTTCTGAATCTGGATACTTGTCGGCACAACGCAAAATAACTTTAGAAAAATAGTCTTGTTTAGATGCTTTTAGCATGACTTTTTTCCCCTAATCAGTGACAATCTGGCACCCATTTTAATAATTAAATCAACTACTTTAGTTCACTTGGAAATATGACCAAGAAGTCTTTTATTGCTCAACAATGGCTCCAGAAAAATGAATCATCTGATGATCTCATTCGGCCATCGAACCCGGCCTCAACAAAAGAAAGCTGCCCAGTCCGCAGCCGCTTCCCTACGTTCATTCTTCGCCAGGCCGCGCTCAATAATAAACAAGCCTTAATAGATGACTCCAAATTCTCTCCAGTAAATTGTTTTACACCCGGCTGGAAAGGAGAATCTCTTAGTTCGAAACAAGTTATCAAGTTTGAGCGTTTACTTAAAACGGTTGAAGACGATATCAAAAACGAACTCCTGAAAACGAAAGACTTTCCTCGCACGATCAAAATGGGACTCTATAACGAGTTTCTCTCTTATGCCGAAAGCCTTGGTCTGCATTTTGAGGGTCTCGATGATATGGGGAAATTCTGGCAACTGCTGAATGCTGAAACACTCTCCGAAAACAAAGATCTCTCTCAGTTCATAGATATTTACACTGGAAGAGTTGCAACTATCACTTTTCTGAAACTAAGATTTATTTCGTCCTTGATGGACAAAGGTGGAGTTGAGTTCAGCGAACGCGCACTCCTCTATCCTACTTCATTTCTTTCTCAAATTTTTAAGAAGGGCTCTCAGTCTGAACTTAACTCCCGGGCCCTCGAGAGTAACCTCTATAGCTGGTACCGTCCTTCAGACTCAATGAAAGAATCAATGCGTGAGCTTCTGACTCTTTCAAAAGATCTGGCCGTGACTGAAATCACTAAAAATGTTTCAGTTCGAACTCAGGTCAAGCAGGAGCAGGGAAAAGTTTACTCCCATGCCCTCTCTCAGGTCTCCCTGGGCCTGTTTCTAAATTCACTACAAATCAACTTTCCTCTCTGGTTAGAAACCATTGAGGGAAAAACTCTTCCAAGTCTTGATCAGGAAGAAATTATCAGTTGTAAGTATTTCGGGGATTATCTTGAATCTCTTTCATTATCTCACTGGCTGGCGCAGGAAAATAATAAGAAGACCCGTTGGGATCAAATGCTGTGCCCTGACTTCAAGGGACTTGAGTTCACCTCCGGGGTCTTTGCTAAAATCTGTAATGAACTTCAATTTTTAACTTTTCTGGTAAGTAAGGCCGAGCATCAGAATGAAAAACCAATTGAGTATATCTGTAAAATCACCGGAGGACATTTCCGGAACAGAAAAAACACTCAATCTGGTAAGCAGGGTCTCCTTTTAGAGGACAATCCCTTTTATTCTTCTACTTACGACAGAGTTGTTTTAAATCTTTGTCATTTCCCAAAAAACAATCCTCAGCATTATCTTATGTCTCAGATACTCGATCAGGTGAAGTATCTTAAAAACGATGGATATTTATTTGTTCTCTCAAATAAAAAACTCTTTGTGCCTTCTTTAAGAGAGCGCCTTGAACCGATCTTAAAAGAGCTTAAAACTGAAGCCATTTTTGATCTGGAAAATGTGAAGGGTAAAGGAGAGCTGGGATCGTTTATCTATATTTTTAGAAAGCGCACCAAAGCTCAGGGAACAGAGAAGCAGCTTTGCTCGTATTTCCGCGTTTCGGCTGACTTGAGAACTTTCCAGGAGTTTTCTCCGATCACAGAGCATCTTCGCTCATTTTACTTAAGTCATCTGACTGAAATGCCGGCCATGGCCCAGTTAGAATTTAGTGACTCTTTTAGATTAGAATATTTTCAGGAAGCCCTTGTTAACGGCATGCTGATTCACTCTACCAACGAAGATTCCACCCGCATTACTCACCCGGCCTTCTTTAAGAGTCTTCTTGAATCCTGCACAACCATGGACACACTCTTTGAGATGAAGCCTCTGTATTCCAGAGACCGGACGAGCGAAAACGAAAACGGACTGAATCTGGGCCTTAAAAAAGATAACTCCTATTTCATCATGGTAGACTTTAGAAAACCTGAAGTGGCCCTAGAGCTGCATCCAATGGATACTTACCGCTCGATTCTTTCGGATAATGGTGAAACTTTGTGCAGTTATTTTGAGCTTCACCCAAAAATACCTGGGCTCAACCCTAACATTCTTAGAAATTATTTTATCACTCCTGTTGGTAAACAGGTGACGAACCTAACCTTTACCGCTGGACCAAGCTTTGTGAAGGGTTCTCTAAGTAAGCTTCTGGTTCCTAGATTTATGACAGAAACAGAAGCGCTTCCTCCTAATTTGAAAACTGCTTATAATATTTTTGAATCTTCTGAAGATGACTTGATTGAGATTTCTCCTCAGGCCGTGATAAAATCTTTCAATCATATAGATCAGATCACCCGTGATGTTCTTCCTAAACATGCTTGTGAAATTCTTTCTCATTATTCAAACTTTGAGCGGACTCTCCAGTCTCTGATCTGGAAGATGGATGACAACAGGCTTGGGCAAAAAATTAGTTTTAATAATCCTCTTATTCAAGCGCGTCTGGTGCAAAAACCTACGCGGACCCTATATCCTGACAACGAAGACATCTATCTTGAGTTCGTTGACGGCTCTTCCCCGGTTGATATTCACCTGCCTTTAACCCAAACTCAGATGAAGGTTAGCCATGAAGGAGATTTAAAACTCTACTCTCTGGAACTTATTTCAAACGACAGAGTGATTGTTCGTCTTCATGCAGAAGAGTTAATTATTCTTTTTGTGAATTTCCTTTTAACTCATGCACAAAATGTCCCGTTATCCAAAATCATTAAAGCGATTCATATTCCGTCGATTAACGACTTAAAACTCGTTGTGGAGACAACCCAGGGACTCAAACAAACCTATAAAGAACTGCTTGAAAGTGTCCAAACTTCAATTCAGACATCGTTCCGATCGCACGTAAGTCAAAAGCGCAGATCATGAAAATCGTCGTTCAAAGGGTGCAGGAAGCATCGGTAACGGTTGAAAATGAAGTTGTCGGCGCCATCGGTTCAGGACTTATGCTGCTGGTTTGTTTTGAACAAGATGATGATGAAACCTCGGTAAATAAAAGTATTGATAAAATCACTAAGCTTCGCATCTTTGATGATGCCGACGGAAAGATGAATCTTGATATCCAACAAGTCAAAGGTGAAATCCTCTCCATAAGTCAGTTCACACTGAGTTGGGATGGATCAGGCGGACACAGGCCTAGTTTTGAAAAGTCTATGGCGCCAAAAGAGGCCAGGTTAAAATATGCTTTATTTAATCGCGAATTAAGAGCGAGAGGTTTTGTAGTAAAGGAAGGTCAGTTTGGGGCATTTATGAAAGTGTCACTGATCAACGATGGACCAGTGACATTTAATCTTCAGTTTTAATTCATCATTTCGCGATTCAGATCTTTTTTCTTCCCTCTGACCACAGATACCAGATTTTTATTAGAGCGGTTTTCTTTTGGCACGCGCTCTACCGTAAATCGAAAACTCATGCCTGTGATATTGCCCGATCTATCAGTCTTATTTTCCACAAACCAGTTTATATTAGATTCGGCCGCCATCTCTTTTAAAATGATCATGTTCATATCCATGGCGTCAGCAGAGATGTTCTGAGTGTTCTGACTGAATTCCAGTTCAGTGGCGGTAAACGTACTTCCGGCAAGGAAAAGGTTAATGATGGCACGATCAGAATGAACCTGATTGGAAATCATAATTTTTTTGTTATCGAGCCTGCGGCTTGAGAGCTTATTAATCGCCGCATTCATCATCTGCTCAAAGCTTTCAAAACTAACTGCAAGTTGAACATCTCGGATATCAGTGGCCTGAATTAAATCTTTGGCGTTGATGTTCTGAAGCGAAACCAAAATTTCTTTAATAGATGTCTTATGGCCATTCTCTGTCTGGACTTCAGGAGCAGAGAAAGACTCTGCGACTTCAGCTCCCTCAGTCTCAGCTAATTCTTCGTGATAACTACCCCGACTGGCAGAGCGCTCTAATATATCGCCATGATAATCCTTAAAAATCTGTGCCGTGACATAGAGCCTCTGGCCCATGAGTCCTCTCTCAACCAGTTGATCAACAATCGCTCCCACATTGGCCTGGCCCGATTTAAGATAGTTGAGTGCCTGGGCTTCAATTTCTTTTCTGAGCTGGTAGTGGTTAAACTCTTTCAGAGAAAGAAGACTTAATGAAACCACAAAAATCAGAAGTCCTATACCCATGAGAACTTCATCACTGGTTTGAACTTCTCTGATACGGGCATTTGTAGCATCAATTTCATCAACGAGATTAATTTTAAGATTTTCCATTGAAGAAAATTTTGCAGAGAGCGGATTTAGGGGAGCGTTTGCCGCTTCAGTAGAAGCTTTTGGGCCATACATACGGGCCACACTTTCATGAAACCAATGAACATCCGATATAAGTTTGTTCAGAGTCTCGTAACCTTTTCCAACATTTTGTTTAAATGGATTGATACCCTTAATGGTTTCATTTAAACATTCATCAGAGAGCGACATGAAACCACGATTTAAATAAGGCGACTGAGCGTCCTTAATCATCAAGGCCGTGAAGGTTTGAGATATCCGGTTAAAACAAGTCCCGACGCCCTGGTTGAGAATATTCATACGGTCGAGTTGAGATTGATTTGATTGGTGATGCCAGAAGGCGCCTAAAGTCATAAAAAGACCAAGACCACAGAGCATAAGAATCGCGGGCGAAGAAACCCCAAGTAATTTTTTCATAGATAACAACATCCTTATTGTCGATTTTCCCACTGATATTGTCCCTTTTTGACGACTCATGAGTCAAGGTCGGAAAAATTGACCGACAAAACCGCTCAAGCAGTAGAAACTTCATAGCTCCCTCTGGGACATTGCCTCCCACCCCCAAAAAAGGATATGATTTCAGAGTAAAGGAGTCCGGAGATGTCCGCTCAGACCCTAAAATTTGAAATCAAACTAAATCTCCCCATGTACATGGGGCTGAGTCTTATTTTGCATTTCCTGATACTGGCCGGGTTTCAGCATTTTGATCATCAGGGCGCAGACGATCGAACGGCCTTAGGTAAAAAACCCGCCCCTATCAATCTCACTCTTTTGGGTGATAAAAACTCAAAATCTAAAAACAGTGTTTTCATAAAACCAGTCACGCCTTCAATGCCTAAGGCCCAAGCGCGCAAAGCGGGGCACAAGCTCAATCTTAGTGATCTCCAGGCCCCGGTTTCTACCGCACTGACTATTCCTAAGAAAACAGAGGGTAGCAAAAGTAGTAACAGTACGTTTTCAAAAACTGCAAACTCTACCCGACCAGGGCAACTTCCGGCCACCCGACCCCGCGCTCTGTCTGGTTTAAAGTATGGATCCGCTGATTTCCAAAAGATGGCAAAAGATGAATTAGTTGGCGGCGCCGATATCCTGACCAGTAAACGTGTAGCACTTAACTTCGAAGTGCCTAATGGAAAGAACGCTGACGAGTTAAACGACTCTCAGCTTAAGCTGTACGGATTTCTTCGTCGGGGTGCAATCAAGTATGTGAACTCAATCTCTTCAGAGATCAAAGATTTTGAACTTAGAAACCCACACCTTCAGTTCCCTCTGGTAGATACAAAACAGACTCTCACCGGACGTCTAGTTTATGATAATCAGGGAAATCTTAAACAGATAAAAATGGTGAGATGGTCAAATAATGATAAGCTTCAGGGATTTTTTGAAAATGTCCTTAAACGCCTGGAAAACCTTCAGAATCCACCCAAAGAACTTTGGGCCGAGTCCGGAGAATTTACAGTTTTTGTCACTCTACAGATTAACGGTTAATCCACTCTTCAATAGAATTTCTAATTTTTCCGAAAACATTTTTAGGCTCTTGTTTTAAAAGATTTAAAACTGATTGCTTCATTTCATTTTCCAGAGACTCAAGTCCCTGGGCCGAAAGTGTAGCCGCTGGAATGAGACTTTTAAGAAACGAAATTTCATCTTCTTTCTTTTTAATTTGAGCTTCAAAATCAGGATGAGTCCGGACAAAAGCTTCGAATTCAGATTTCTCTTCAAAAGACAACGAGCCGTCGAGATAGCCGATAATTTTTTTCTGGTATTGCGGGTATGAATTTCTGGAGTCGAGTGTATTTTCCATCATAGAGAAAGTCCTGGATTCATATCATTCATTAATAGAAAGCGCCCGTTGTGAATTTTTTCAATCACTTCATAACGGGGGATGCTCAATATGTCTTCAATCTCTTCTACAGTAAAAAGAAAATCATAGCGAAGAGCTATCACCAGGCGAACTTTTGGCTCAAGTTTATAGAACAAATCAAACTCCGCCGGCCGAGCCTGAAGCATCTGCCCTTTGAGCTGAGAAGCACGCCGAACACCTATCTCACTCATATACTTGAGCATACCTTTAAAGCACTGACGGCGTTTTAGCTGAAGCTCTTTTTTTGAAAGATCAGAAAACTCAGGCAGATTCAAAATAAATTTCTTCTCTTTAATGAGATAGGCATTTAGAGAATCAACGACCAATTGTTCGGCCTGAAGATCGTCTGGAATCAGGTTAAAGGCCATGCGATAAAATTTATCAGTGAGAGGCTTTATGAGCTGGTAAAAATCCATTCTTTTCATAGACCCCTATTGTACTCATTTCAATCAAGGGGCTTCAAGTGTCGATTATCTATCAATTACTATCAGACTTTATCGTGAATTCAGTGGCTTAAGCGAGAGCAATGAGAAGCATATCAAGTTTTTCCGCCTAACTTCCGAATAGTTCATAGAGACAGACTTAAAGTACGGTTAAATCCGTCTTGAAGGTATTTTATGATGCAAAAAACTTTTATCCTAACGCTGATGTTTTTCACTCTCATTCTTAGCGGATGTCAGGAAAAAACGGTGGCCAAAAAATCCAGCTCCGGCAACAGCTTAGTTTGTTCCGGGCAGGCCTATTGGACTACACCAGGTTGTACAGGCTACTGCCAGTATCAACCAACAGCAGCAGGTTGTGGTGGAACAACGACAGGCGGAACAACAGGGGGCGCTCTGAACTGTTCCGGAAATGCTTACTGGACTACGGCCGGTTGCGCGGGTTTTTGTTCTAACTATCCATCTAACTCTGCCTGTGGTGGAACAACAACTACCGGTGGATCTACCACTGGTGCAACTTGTACGACTGCCAGCTCTCCACTTTGCTCAAACTACTGTAGTACATTTCCATCAGCATTAGGTTGTTTACCAAATGGAACAAACTGCTGGATCAGTCCAAGTGCTGCCGGATGTCCGGGATCATCAACGGCCTTAAATCCTCAATGGGGTAAGCATTATCCTGGCGGAGAGCCCTCTGGTTCATGCTCACAAACTTACTCAAACAGCACAAGTGCTCTTCCGGTAAGACAGGCCACAATTACAGCGGCCAGCACCTATGGATACAATCCATTAACTGCAAGCAACTACTTAAATACTTCGGCAATGCTTTTAAATGTTCAGTCTGCCAAAACATTTTTTATGACCGATTCTCTTCTGAAAGTACGTGTTAAGGTGAAGCCTCAGCAAGAACTTACAGGAAACGCGAGCCCACTCTTTTGTTATGGCCGTGTAAGACCTGGAGCAAGAATTCCTGGTTACACTCTATTAAGATATGATGTGAAAGTTTATGGTGTAAGTGCCAGCAATTCTCTTTCATATCTGGGAACTGCCGGGACATTTACCACTGGTGTGAATTCTTGTTCGCAGGCCATCGATCTGTCTTACTTTAAAGAAGTAAGTCCAACTGGTGTTGTGATTACGATTGATAATGTTAAGGCCAACCAAAACTGCTGGCCTAGTTCATACAATGGTTACGCGAGTTGTACTTCAGATTCTCACTTCACAGCAGTCAGATCATTTGACTGTTGGGGTGTAGACCTTGAAGTCGCGGCAGATGGAACTAAGACTTTTGACTAATTAAACTATCGATGACTACGTCCGCAAGATTTTTCTTGAGGGCGTAGCTGACTTCTACTAAAAGTCCCGGACAAGTAATATTCACTTCCGTCACTGCATCACCAAGAATATCAAACGCCACCCAATCTACTCCATAAGTCATGAGCTCTTTTACAATATCCTCGCAGCGGCTGCGGGAAAGTGCTGATAGCTCGAAAGCATGAAAGCTTGCGCCCTGAGCGATATTCGAAAGAAATTCGCCGTCCTTGGGAGTTTTGAGAATGGTGCCGATCTCGACACCTTTAAAGTACAAAGACCTTACCTCGCCTTGAGAAACGGCTTCAATAAAGGGCTGAACAATCACCGGACCATTGAGCTCATTAACCTTCTCTTCAAAGCGCTCCTCCCAGCCCGAAACTGGCAACTTCTCCACCCCAATCCCACTGTAGAGATCAAGAGGTTTTAGGATGAGGGCCCCAGGGACAGGATTTAAGTTATGAACAAACTGGGCCGCCAACTTTACATTGGAACCTACAAAACTCGCCACGGCACCTTTGGTACGATAAGCGTAGAGCTTTTCATTAAATAACATTATACCACGAGGGTGATTAACAATTTTGATACCTCTTTGAGCTAAATCATCCAGCATCCACAGGTTGCGAAGATAGCGGCTATCAAAAGGCGGATCAAGGCGCATGTGAATGGTATCAGTGGGACTAAGCTCGATCACTTTTGAATCTGTGGTCTTAAAAGACGCCATGTAAATGCCGTCTTCTTTAAACTCGCCTGTAAAAGAGTGAACCGTGAGTTTCTGAGGACCCTGATTGTGAACTGCAAAATCCTTTTCAAAAAAAACGTAACATTCAATGCCTCTCCTCTGCATAGTAAGGGCCAGCATGAACGAGGAGTCTTTTTTCACATTTAATTTTTCGACAGGATCAATCAGCAGCAAGTGGCGCATGTGTTACCTTTGACTTCAAATAATCAGTAAAACTATCAATTTTCTTTTGGTCTTCGAATGCTTTGAATTCTACTTTAAGCCAGCTTAAAAAATCTTTTAAGTTAAGCATTTTTTCTTTCTTGAGATCACTCAAAAAGTCCTGCTCTTCTTCATAAGTCATAAATGCCGCAAAACTTGCCTGATTCCACTCGCCTTTGAGTTCGCACTCATCCGGGTCAAGTTCAAGCTTCTTACACATGTTGCGCAAATCCGGCTTAAATACCTCATCCACAAATCTGCTTGTAAGTTCATCTGCAGTCGAAGCAGTTATAAATCCACCCAGCTTATTAAATTCAGTCTGGAGAATGTTGATTAGCTCCACCACTCTCTTGTCAATCTTGGTTTTCTTTTCCTGATCAGCTAAGTATTTTTTAAGTTCAGGTCTATCCTGAAAATATTCCTGTAGGAGTTCTTTTCCATAAAGATTGGCAAGATTCTCATTTAAATCGACTTCATCTTTTATGAAGAAAATGGTGTGAAAAAGTTCGTGAAAGACAAGTTCTGCTAACTCCACCTCATCATAGTGAAAAAATGAAGAGAGAATTCTGTCTTCGAGATAACCAAGTGTAGAATACGCGTAAACGGGACGGATCCAGGTTACGAGGTTTTCATCTTCCTGAAGGTCTTTAGCAAAAGATTTGGCGGAATCAAGATTAAAAAATCCAATGTAAGGAAAACTTCCCATGATGGGAAACTTAAACTCATGGGCCTTAATTTCTGTATGAGGACTTGCAATAACCAGGTAGCTCACGGCCTTATTATTCAGGATTGTAGTTTTGGTATAAATCGAAGTGGCTTTTTGATCAAAGTAGTAATAAAAAAATTTCTTGTACTCTTCGATTAAAAGGATTTTTCTTTTAATCGATGGAGAAATTTTAGGATTATTGAGAATCTCTTCATTTTTTTTTCCACTCATCTGTAAGCGGACTTGCCCTATCCCCTGCTCGGTTAAATACCCAAGCTGGCAACTACTCACAAGAAAGAGGATAGGAAATAAAAACAGAATCTTCATGGGCCTATTCTAACTCAAAGGCCTCTAGGTCAGAAACTGATAAAAACTTAAGTGATTTACTCTTTAAGCTCTGGTCTTGCGGGTTAGGACATAGGACCCAACGCTTCCCAAAATGACCGTAACTCCCACCTGAATGGCCACTGGAATACGGGTACTTCTCCAGATAAGAAAGAACGACAACAGGATCATTGAGGCACAAAGAATTTTAGCACGCGTCTTAATCACTCGGTTCTGTTGCCAATCCCTCACAGCATCCCCAGCAAGGGGCAGGTTCATAATCCAGGCATGAAAGCGTGGTGATGATTTTGAAAACAAATAAGCAGAAAGAATGAGAAAAGGGGTTGTGGGTAGAATTGGGACAAAAGCCCCTATAAATCCTAACACAAAGCTCAGCCAGGCGAGGATGAACCACAGTAACTTCAGAGGAGAAAAATCTTTTTTTATACCAAAGTCCCCTGTGTCGACAATGCAGTCACAGAAGTGATCTCAACATCCACCCAATTCCACTGATAATTTTTTTCAGGCTCTGTTCCTTCAAAATGAACCAGGCGGTGGCATGATGTTCGCCCACTCCACTTTTGGATACCTTTTGAGATATTTTTGTCTTCAACTAAAACCCGGTAAGTTTTCCCGATCATCTGTGAACGAAGGGCCGCTTGAATGACCATTTGTTTATCCTGAATCTCTTTTAAGCGTCTCAGCCGTATATCGTCAGTAAGAACATCATTTATCCGGGTCGCTTTGGTACCTTTGCGGGGGGAATAAGTATAGCCGTAGATAAAATCAAACTGGGCTTTATCCAAAAGATCTAATGTTGCCTTATGCTCTTCTTCTGTTTCGTTTGGAAAGCCCGCAATCATATCAGTTGTAATGATTATTTCAGAATTGGCCCTTCTCATTTTCTCAAGAAGTGTAAGGTAGTGCTCAATTGTATATTCCCGAAGCATACGCTGAAGAACTGTATTAGATCCACTTTGCACCGGAAGGTGCAAATGGTTAGCGAGTTTTTTGGCCGTTCTGTGAGCTTCAACCAATTCATCTGTCACATCATAAGGATGAGAGGTTGTATAGCGAAGACGCTCAAGCCCGTTGATCTGATCAAGTTCTCCAATCAGTTGGGCCAGAGACTCTCCATTATCTTTACCGAATGAGTTTACGTTCTGGCCCAGCAGCATGACTTCCTGAATGCCAGAGTACTCAACCAGTCGTTTTACATCAGTGACCACTTCTTTCAGGCGTCGGGACTTCTCTCTTCCACGGGTAAAAGGAACAATACAGTAAGAACAAAACTTATCGCAGCCTTTAATGATATTAACAAACGCCATGGGTGTGCCCGGCGTAATCTTTGTTTCGATGGAATAATTTTCTGACCTATCCCAGCTCGTAACTGCAAATTTTTTATCACCTGCATAGGCGCGGTAAACCATTTCTCCAATGTTATCGATCACATCAGTTCCAAAAGCAAAATCCAGTTGCTTGTATTTTTTAACCAACTCCTTGCCTTCCGTCTGGGCGATACATCCCCCAGCGGCGATGATGACATCTTTTTTCATTCCTGTTTCAGGATCAATTTTAGGATTTTTAAGAATGGATTTTTTTGTCTCACCCAGGGCCGAATAAAATTTTTGGTTTGCGAGATCTCTAACCGCGCAGGTATTAAAGATCACCAGATCAGCATCACTTTGGTCTTCAGTCACAGAGAAGTTCATGCCTGAGAGATGAGAAACAATCCGCTCACTGTCATGCATGTTCATCTGGCAGCCATAGGTCTTCATCCACACTTTGCGTGGAGGAAATTCAAGCTCGCCCACCTTCACAGAGGGTTTAGTCGTGTTATCCATAAAATCCCTTAAAAGATTAGTTATTAAGCCTAAGACTAAGGAATGCCGCAATATAGCAATGGGAAGGATTAATGTAAACTAGATGATCTCGAGTTGCAGAGCAATATAAAAACTGAGATTAAAGATAAAATGCATAGCAACAGGTGCTAAGACCGAGTGAAATTTGAGAAGGGATTGTCCGCAAATAACACCCAAAACGAATGTGTAGAAAACTTGAAAACCAATAAAGGGAATGTACTCCACCGGAAGAACTGAAAGACCGACAAGGTGAGAAAAGGCGAAAATTGAGGCCACAAGCATCGAAGTGACTCGCTTTCCACCCACATTACCTATGAGCACACGCTGAAAAGTTTGACGAAAAACCAGCTCTTCAAGCACAGGAGCAAAAAGTAAAAGATGCCACTCCAGGTTCTGGACCAGACGAAAAGGTATCTCTATGTCCATATACCAAATAGCGGCAATGGAGCCCGCTGCCAGAGCGAAAACTTCACTGAAGGCCTTGAGCGTTTGTTTATTAAAAAAGTGCCATTTAAATTTCCAAGGTAGCCTGAAGAAAAATGAAACACCTAAAGCGAATAGCAGATCGAACACATACGAAAATGAAATTGTTGAAGGGATTTTATGCCAAGGAAGACCCCAGGAAAAACCAAAGTAAATGATGACGAGGACAAAAAAGCTAATCAACGAATTTCTCCCACAGTAGCTATCCGGTGCACAAGTTTTCCTATTTCATCATAGATTTGAGGCTTTGTAACTTTGATAATTTGCTGAAAAGATGGGCTTTTCGCCCCTCCGTGTCCGAGATTTTTATCATCAAACACCGCGATCTGCAGGGAGAGATCTTCCTGAAAATAGCAAAAAATATCTAGATTAAAGGCAAGAATGCGCAGAACATTACGACCGGTTTGGGGCTCAAGCCCAGAGAAAAGTGCTGCCGTCAAAATAAGTTCGGGCCTGGCATTTAGTTGATCAAGAGCACGGGTTAAAGTTCCAAAACTCGCCTGCATCCACTGAAGTGCTCGTGCTTCATTTTGATAATCGAGCGTTGTGGCGCCAGAGACTGGGCTACGGACAAAGTCATGATGAATTTCAAGGCTCTGTTTAATCGTTGAGTGCAAGGATAGATTCATCAGTTCGCAAAACTCTTTATCTGAAGCTGGTATTCGCCTCTTGCGGATCAATCGATCCGATTTATAAAATCGAACCTCATCATGATTGAGTCTGCTCCACTCAATCAATTCAGAGCCCCCCTTCAAAACTTCCAGGGACCAGACTTTTTCCTTGGGATTTTTTAAATCAAAATTCCAATC
>DLGL01000005.1:44362-55861 GCA_002482685.1 Bacteriovoracaceae bacterium UBA7695
AGTGGAACCGGTGGGGGAAAAATCAAGGAATAACTGGCGAGGATCCTTCCTCATAAAATCAAAAAGGCTCATGTTAAAAACTTTCCTAAACTATATTCATGAAACCCTGGAGCCTCGTGGTCGGGGTGATAGCCTTCAATGGTGTAACCTTGTTTCATCTTTATGTGAATCATCGCATGATTAAAGAAATAAACCGTTGAAAGAATTTTTTTAATCCCCAACTTTTTACATTCATCCTCAATGGCCTGAGAGAGACTAGTCCCGAGACCTTTCCCTCTAAAATCATCGAAAATTGTGGTCTTTATTGTTTCGGCCAGAGTCGGTGTTTTTTTTGAGTAACCAGTAATTCCAACCTGAGAACCGGAAAGGAAGGCCCGGTAGTAAACAACTTCACCACTTTGAATTTTCTTCTGATCCGGCAGGTAGGGAGATTTTGAATAATACTTTTCGATGATTTCTAAAAGTTCCAAAGATTCAACACTGCTCTCCAGATCATAGGGTATAAGTTCAATCTCTTTCATTAAGATTCCTGAGATAAGAATGCATAGATGTCGTTCCAGTTATCCGAAGAATAAATAATTTCTCGGTGCTTCTGAACTATGAGTCCCTGGGCTACACAATGATCAAGAAATTTTAGCAAGTGATCAAAGTAACCATTGATATTATAAATAGCGATGGGTTTATTGTGGAGACCTAATTGCTTCCAGGTCACAATTTCAAAAAGTTCATCGAGTGTACCCATTCCCCCCGGAAAGATGAGGAATGCATCTGAGAGTTTATACATAAGCTGCTTTCTCTCATGCATGTCTTTGGTCACAATCAATTCAGTTAAACCTCCGTGGGCGACTTCTTTTTTCATAAGGTGCTGAGGTATGATGCCGGTCACACGACCACCCTTCACCATGAGATTAGTGGCCAGTGTCCCCATAACTCCAATAGCGGCTCCACCATAAACCAGCTCAATATTTTTGGAGCTGAATTCGCTCATCAGGTCTTTCGCCAGGATTTCAACCTGAGGGTCCGCACTGGAATTTGCCCCGCAAAAAATACAAATTTTCATTTTAATTTTTCCTCTTCAGTACAAATCGCAGGTAAATCATTTCAAGAACCATAAAGGCTCCAAATGCGATGTAAAATCCACCTGTCTTCCAAAAAAGCCAGGTTGCCGTGGTTTCATAAATTGCTACCCGGGCCATCCATGCTGCAAANNNNAGGAAAAGGGTCATGTGCCATTCGATTATTTTATACGTTTCCTCTGAAAGAGGAGGAGTCTGACCCATATCTTTAACCATATCAAGCATCAGCGAGTGGCCCTGCATTTTTTTATAAATTAAAAAGGAGGCAATTCCGATCCCGGTAAATGTTGGCTGAAGCCTGAACCAAACCCCTTCTTTTGCCAAAAGGGAGATAGCACCCAGAACAACGATCAAAGCAAGGTTCACTTTTGAGAGAGTATGAACATGGCCAGTGAAATATTTTTCAAGAATCATCTCTAAGATTCCAAGCAGGACCCCGCCGATGAGAGCAATTTCTAATGTGTAGTAAGTCTCCAGCCACCAGTAGGCAACTGCAGGAATAAAAGACAAAAGAAAATACGGTGATCGAGAAGCAGGCTTACTCATGCCTGATATCTTACGCAACTTTTCTCAGTTTTTCTTCACAATATGCAAGGAATTCGTCTTTGAATTTACTTGGATCCAAGACCTCGACATTCCCCCCTAGAGAGAGAAGCCACTCGTAGAGATCTGCTCCTGGTTCAACGTATGCGGCCCATATAAGATCCCCATTTGGATTAGTTACCATGCAAGGCTTACCAAGAAAGTGGTGATCCGGGAAAAGATTTACAGATTGAGGGTCATGGATTTTTAGAATAAGACGGGTTTCTTTTTCACTCATCGACCTGATGGCCACAATGAATTCTTCAATTTCAAATGTTGAAACTTCCGGCAAGGATGTACTCTCCATGGGAACTGCATAATTTAGTTCAGAGATACTCATTACCATCAAACAGTGATCGTGCGCATCTTCAGCGATCATAGAAAGTTTTCCTTCGAGATGAATCACTCGGCAAGGGTAAACCTGATATTTTTTTCCAGAGATCGTTGTTAAGGAGACCATACCTCTGGCTTCCGCTGCTTTGTCTAAAATATTCACGTACGTCTGGTGTTCACTGGTCATTTCCTGATCCCACTGATCGAGCTGATTTAACAATTCCATAACCGCCTTTATTGGACCGTTCTCTGTCATTTTGATTTTTAAGGTATTAAGTGCCGGATTATTTTGCTGACTTAAAATTTGCTGGAGCTCCACCCATTCGACCGGTGTAAGAGGCAGCATGTACTGGATAGCGTTGGCGTCGATGTCCACCATACAAATATCATTTCTGGTAGAGATTTCAGCTCCCATACCGGCCGGGAAAATCTTTTGGATGAAACTCAGGGTTTCACCTTCTGAGAGGGACAGTTGAAGAGATAAGTCCTTCAAACTTATAGAGCCTTGCTTATTACCAATAAGCATCAGCTTTTTAATCACCTCAGGGGCCTTTTTCGATCCTGAACCTTTCATTCCAAACCTCATTTCTTGACTAAACTCATCGGTTAATCTTCTGTAAGTCTTTAGTGCAAAATATGAGAATTCGTCTGATAATAGGGTTATGTTGTGGAATTTCTTAACAAAAAATCCAATTCTCGTGATGGGAATTATCATGTTTTCCCTCTTTCTCCACCAGGTGGCCACCAAGGAGAAATGGGGTATTTTTCATAATGATAAGCTCTCCACCACTTCCTGCAGAGGAGTGCTTGTAGGACTCGAGAAACGGATCCCGGATAACTGGAAAGCCTTCTGTGAAGGAAACAATCTGGCCGTAGAAATCAATGAACTTTCTCTGCCGGAAAAAGTAAACAACTTAAAGCCCTTGATGTACCGACAACTGGCCAATCACATGGCCCACATAGCACGTATTTCAGCACCTGATATTCTCGAGAAAGTTTTATTTGTGAGAATTCATATGGTTCATCCAAAAATGATCCTGGATGCAGTTACGGAAGGTCAGTATATTGTGAAATTAGCGACGCTTGAAAACGCTGAGCATATCATGACACATTTGAAGGCAACGGTTCAGGTCAAAGAAACGGATAAATAGTTCTGCATTAATATCTTCCTCGCTCTCATCCCACTCATACCTCCAGGCATGAAGATAAAGCCTCTCAGCAGCTGCTCCACCGTAGAGCTCATCCCCCAAGATAGGAAAACCTAAAGCACTTAACTGAGCACGGATTTGATGGCGAAGGCCCGAGTTTAAGTTAACCAGAAGTAGAGACTTATTATCCTGGAAGGAAACTTTTCTCACTTCAAGTTCACCTGCATCTGATCCGGATTGAAAAACCGAATCAACTTTCTGCTTAGAACCTTTTGCCCCGGAAGATTTGAAGTAGTGAGTCCACTCCCCTTCCTGATTAAAATCACCCTCTACAATTACCAGATAAAGTTTGCGCTTCATTTTTTCTTTGAACTTGGTGCGCATCTCTTGAAAATAATTCTCATTTTTCGCCACTAACATGATGCCTGAGGTTTCATAATCTAGTCTGTAAAGGAGACCGCGGTCGTAGTTGTCTTTATTAACTGATAGCGCCTCCCACTCACCCGCCTCAACTAAAAAATTCAGGAGGGTATCCTGATCCGAGTATGTGTGTGGATGAGAGTGTACCTGGTGAGGTTTATGCAAAACAAGATAATCATGTGTGGATTTAAGGACCAGGGGTCTGGCACCTTTGAACTGAGGATTCACTCTCATATGGTTCACCAGATCCAGGGGAAGTTTTGAGACATCCCCGGATCTGATGGAGCGAAGTAATTCTTTGGAAGAAAAGTGTTTTTTAAGTAGTTGTCCTGAGCAATTCAGCGTTTTTTGGAGAGCATCCTTAAGTGAAGGAGAATCTTCCAGCCACTGATATTCTACAAATTGCATGTTGCCTACTGAGCTTCAACTTTGCGGCCTTCATTACGAAGATCCACTTTTTTAAGCAGGAATTCAACTCTACGGTCAACGACATTTGCATTGGTCTTATCCTGCGGACGTGAATCCCCATAAAATATTGTCGTAATCCTCTCAGGAGAGATTCCCCGCTGAATGAGAGATTTAGAAACGGCCAGCGCCCTTTGAGAAGAAAGCGAGTAAGCATCGACAGACTTATCTTTATCTGAAGTTTCACCGGCCTCGGCGTGACCTTCGATCATGATGTTCCAGTTATTTTCTCTCATCATTTTCACCAGACGCTCAAAGACCTGAATATTAATATCATCAATACCCGTTGAACCTTTTCGAAAAAGGATTTTATCCTTCATTTTCACATTGATACTTTCCGGCATTTCATAAACATTGGCCGACTCGGCCAGATCATTATCAGCAAGCATTTTCTTAAGCTGACTCAGCTGAGTATCCGACTCTCGGTTAACTTCATGTTTATCTAAAAGGCCTTCTGCGGTTAAAAATTCAATGGGAAAAGGTTTTGATGGCATGTCGGAATCAATCATTGTTGGTGCATCACTTGGTGATTTACCCGGACGCATGACATCACCGGCCTTAAGCACGTTACCTCCGAAAGCATTCCGGAGAGATCCAATCGCAGCTTCGTATTTTGCCGTTTCAGTTTTTGCAAAAGATAAAAGCAAAATAAAAAACGTCAAAAGGAGTGTACATAAATCTGAGAATGTCGCCAGCCACCCTGGAGCACCAGGTTTACAGGGAGGACATTTAGGAGCGTCTGCCATAAATTACTCCTTCTTCTCTTCAGCAACCAAACGGTCTTTAGGTGGAAGGAAGGAATCAAGCTTCTCACGGATCACACGAGGGTTCTCACCCGCTACAATACCGAGAACTCCGGCCACAATAATATTCATCTTAGTCGATTCTTGTTTTGATCTCTGCTTAAGTTTTGCTGCAACAGGAATGGTAAATACGTTTGCAAGTACCGACCCGTAGAAAGTGGTTAAGAGAGCAACCGCCATGGCGGGACCAATTGATGAAGGATCCGACATGTTCTGTAACATCTGTACCAGACCGATTAGAGTTCCGATCATCCCGAAGGCAGGACCATCGGCCCCCATCCCTTCCAGCATATCCACACCTTTTGAGTGGCGGTCTTCCATCGCTGCAATCTCTAAACTTAATATAGAAGTAATAACTTCAGGTGGTCTGTTATCCGCAGCAAGGGTTACTGCTTTCTTTAAAAATTTATCTTCCACAGGAATTTTTTCCAATGCGAAGACTGATTCTCTTCGAGCAGTCTCTGCCAGCTTTTGAATTTCTTCGATCATCGCTTTCGGATCAATAGACGGAGAGAAAATGGATTTCATAAATGTGGGAACAAGAGCTTTCACATTCTCCATCGGCCACTTGATCAGTGTACAAGCGATAACTCCTCCTCCTACTACGAAGATGGAAGGAGGATCGATGAAGATCGATAAAGGAGATCCATAAAGAATGGATCCGATAATGGAGAGGGTCGCTAATACTAAACCCGCAACTGTTGAAATATCCATAAGCACCTACATCAAATAAAAAATGTCTCTATGCTGTAAGTATCGGAATGTAGATTTGGAACTTAAGGGAGGGGCTTGAAATGTCGAAATTTGCCATTTTTTTACTAGACTAAAAAAATCAGGAACAGCTCTTTAGATAAAAAAACCCAAGACTTTCGCCTTGGGTTCATATTTGGAGGGGTGGAATTATTTATCATCCCCAACAAGCATCATGGTTGAATCAATGTAACCGAGCATCGCCGATCGCAATTCTTCCAGAGATACTTCCTGGTCGCTACTGCCTTTGAAGATCTCTTCCTTGATCATCTCAACGGGAAAACCAGTCATTTTGGCCAGTGCCTCTAAACTAATTTTTCCATTTTTCTCTGTGCCCATCATGGCCAGATCCTGTGTTGTCATTCTTAACTCCTTGAAACTTTCAGCTACTCAATCCTTAGAATAGCAACATGCCCAAAGCATATCGATGGGCCTTGAGATACGTCAATCAAAGCTCTTGTTAATGTAAGATTATGTTAGAGAGTTCTTGAGAGAATGGATCCAACTATCTTAAATCGTTTAGAATGGATCTAAAATTTAACCTAAAACTAAAGTGTCAGATTATATGCCTTGGATATATCTCTCAGTATCCCGCTATATTCAACTGTCTGAGGAAACTAGCAACTTTTGACTCCATCTCCTGAAATTCGTCAGAAGCCTTTGAGAGAAGAGTAATTCCCCCACCCGCTCCGTATCTCCAGAGCTTTTCTTCCAGATTGATATTGGCCGTGCGGATGTTAATGGAAGCAACTTTTCGAGGACCGTAACACAAGAGTGTACTTCCACAGTAAATTCCCCGTTTAAACCTTTCTACATCGCCTATGATCTCCATCACTCTTCTTTTAGGTGCTCCGGTTATACTTCCGCCGGGAAAAAGACATTTCATGGTATGGGCCAGAGTCACTTCATTAACTAGCTTGAGAGAGATCAAAGAATACTGGTGAAGAAGTCCTGGTACAAAAAGCGGCGCACGCAACTTCATAACCTTGGCAGAAGGAGTATCTAAACGGTTGAGATCATTTTTTAAAAGATCAGTGATCATTAAGAGTTCACCTTCCTCTTTTTTATCGCTGAGCATTTTCTTCCATAATAATGTCAGATCGGAACCTTCAGTTTTCATAGTCCCTTTGATAGGCATAGTGAAAATATGATTCTGCTGATACTGAAAAAGACATTCAGGTGAATTACTCAGAATCATTTCCTCGCCGAAAAAAGTCGCGTGAGCGTAGGCACCTAAATTCTTCTGAGAAAAAAAATAGTCAGCGATATCTTCTGGGTGAAGTAAATCTTCAGTCATAAAGTCAAAAGGGTAAGTTAGATTGACCTGATAACAATTCCCATTTAAGAGTTCTTCCTGAATTTTAAAAAAGGCTTCTTTGTATTCAGTCCAATTAGGACGTTCCAAAGTTTTTAAGTTTAAATTTTTCAACCGTGGTTTTCGAGGTTGCCGTTTTGAGCTTTTTTTATACTCAATCTCTACAACCAGAGGAGAATTTTTATCCAAACCATGATCCTCACCCATCTGCCAGAGTCCATATTCATAATAGAAGTGATAGACAGTAGGATTAGGGTAAAGATCTTGAAGATCAGTAGCGGCCAGTTTGTTATGAAAATCCTGAATAGAATAGCTTTCGGGGAATCCCGTTAGTAAATTCATTCTTTGGTCGCGAAAATAGATGTAAGCGTTGAGAGGTTCGCTTAATTCCAGGATGGTAGAATCATTCCATTTAAAACGCGAAAAGATCACTACTTAGTCTCTGGACGGGCATACTCTAGTTCGGTGAATTTAGTTTGAGAACCAATCCAGCCAAGTTCAACTGTACCCGGCTCACCGTTACGGTTTTTAGCGATAATAATTTCAGCAATACCTTTTTTAGGCGTATTAGCATCGTAGTAATCTTCACGGTGGATAAGTACCACCATGTTGGCATCCTGCTCAAGAGAGCCAGACTCACGAAGATCCTGAAGCTGAGGTCGTCTGTCGGTCCGGGCGGCCGCACTTCGGTTAAGCTGAGAGAGGGCCACAATAGGGATTTGTAATTCTGAGGCCATCATCTTTAGTCCTCGAGAGAGCTCAGCAATTTCTTGCTCACGGGACTGCTTCTTCACATGCATTGGCATCAGCTGTAGGTAGTCGATTACAATCATGGAGAGACCCTGCTCGGCCTTGAGTTTTCTGCAGTAAGAGCGGATATCAATCAGATTAGTGGCACCGTTATCATTGATATAAAGTTTTAGATTTGAAAGTTTCTGAATGGCACCTGATATTGATCGCAGGTCCATTTCATTAAAGTCTTTTGTTTTAAGTTTTCTGGAGTCCACACAGGCCTCTGAAGAAAGGAGACGCATGGAAAGCTCCGCGTACATCATCTCGTAAGAGAACACCGCTACAGCGCTGTTGGTTTGTTTGGCAGCTGCCACCGCCCAATTGAGAGCGAGAGCAGTCTTCCCCATACCAGGTCGGGCGGCCATGATTATTAGCTGACCGGGTTGAAGACCCAAGAGGCGCACATCAATTGAATTAAAGCCGGTAGAAACACCTGTGATCTCCCCTTTGGCGCGGGCAGGTCGTTCAAGCTCTTTGAGATTCTCGTAAAGAGCTTCTTTCAGAGAAATCATTTTATTATTTTTAGAAGAAGCTGTGAGTTTGAAAAAGCTTGCTTCAACATCGGCAAGAAATGCTTCTACATCTCCGGAAAAATTTGTACCGGTTTGCATAACACGAGTTGCAGTTCTCACCACATCCCGGAGCACACCTTTTTGTTTTATAAGTTTAGCGTAGTGTTCAACGTTGGCCGAAGAGCCGATCTCATCACAGATATTGATTAACGCCGTTTGCCCGCCAATTTTTTCTAATTTGCCATGATCATTTAATTTTGAAGATACGGTGATGATATCAATAGGCTGACTTTCTAAGTGAAGATCCTTGAGAGCAGAAAAGATGATCGCATATTGAGGATGATAAAAATCATCCTGAGTCAGATTGATGTCTGAGATTTCGTCGAAACTTTGGTTATCAATTAAGAGACAGCCTAGAAGGGCTTTTTCAGCAGCAAGGTCATGTGGAAGTTCGTGGCGTGTTTCTTGGGACATTTCGAGGTCTCCACAAAAAGAAGGTCCGGGAAAGCGAACTTCCCCGGACCATAAGAATCAAAAATTACTCAGCGTTAGCAGCTGCTTCAGCTTCAGCAGCAGCGGCAGCTTTAAGAGCTTCAGCTTTAGCTTTTTTATCAGCGTTACGCTTTTGAGCTTCAGCTTGTTGCTTCTTAAGCTCTTCGGCCATAGCAGCATCAATAGCAACTTTAAGTTTGAATGTAGCAACTACACCTTCAAAAAGTTTAGCTTTAACATCGTAAGTTCCAAGAGACTTGATAGTTCCTTCAACGTTGATTAAACGACGCTCAAGTGAAACACCCTGTTTTTCAAGTTCTTTAACGATATCTTGAGAAGTAACAGCACCGAAAAGACGGCCGTTCGCTCCAACTTTCTTGATAAGCTCGATCGTGATACCTTCAATTTTTTTCTTAAGGGTTTCAGCGACAGCTTTCTCAGCGCCAATTTTCTTAGCGAGAGCTTTCTGCTTATCTTTAAGAACGTTTGAGTTCTTTTGATCAGCTAGAATAGCAAATTTGTTTGGGTAAAGGTAGTTACGAGCAAAACCAGCAGATACGTTAACGATATCGCCGATTGTTCCAAGTGCCTTAACCTTTTCAATAAGGATGACTTTCATATTAAACTCCTATGAATCTTTAATTTTCAATTTTAGGTTTCACAAAATACTTTCTAAAATCAAACCAGTTATCAAACAAACCAGCCGCAACGATTAGGTAGTAGGCCATAAAAATAACGGCCATTACAATCAGAGTGCGGAAAAACCCCATAATTCCCATGAATGTTAAAAGATCAGTGAATATACCAAAGCCCTGGAAAAAATAAAAAATTCCCAGACACTTAATTATGGTAATTCCCACGACCTCTGAATATGCATACCCAAAATCTTTACCCCAGACGGCCAGTATCAGGCCAATGGCCAGAACGAGCACAAAACCAAACGGGACTTTGAAATTCAAAAGGTTTCTCTCAGAGTAAGCGTACTCGTTTGCCGACAATAAAAGCCTGCGGCTTTTAAGCACCAGAAACGCATTAAACCAGAGCATAATGAAAACACCCATAAACAGATACCCCGGAAGAGACTCAACCATCTCTTTAGCAATTAAATCTGGGCGATCTAGAAGCTGAAGGACTTCGATAGAGTTTTCATCTGAACTTTCTGCAATCAGTTTTTTCTGCTGATCAAGTTTAGTCTTACTCGCTTCAAGTTGTTTCAGGATTAGCTGTTGGGGAGTCATACCTTCAGATTTTACAATCCACGCAAAAGATCCTGCGACGAGCAGGATGAAACCAAGACCAAAGGTCACAATCCCTTTTACAGGATGAATACCACGGGTCGCGATTTCCGCGATTCCAAAACCAAAAATAAACACACAAACATAAAAGCCAAACAAAGTGAGGTCACTGAAGTAAAAGGCTGCGAAAGTAAAACTGATCGCCAGACCTAAAAGACCAGTGAGTAAACCTTTGGTGCGGCCATATAAAATAACCGCAAGAGCAATTGGGAACGGGGCAAACACTGACATAATGAAACTCATGCACAAAATAACAGATGAGAGACCCAGCAGAGCTAGTCTTCCATTTGATAATTGTGGAGGTTGCAGGATTTCAGCATTCACTGGTTCATTACCTCTTAGCGAGCAGTCTCATTAGACTGGTAGCTGATAAGAAGCATGTTACGACCGCGCTTGATAGCTTCGTTTGCACGACGCTGAAAAGTCGGAGTCAAACCAGTTACGCGAGCTGGAGAAATTTTCCCGAACTCGTTTACTAGCCATGAGTAAGACTTAGGACTCTTCCAATCTGGAGCAGTCTTAGTAGCTGAGAAGTAACAAGACTTGCGCTTAGAGTGCATTTTCTTGTCTTTGTCTTCACCGCCGCCGTAACCACCTTCATCGTCCATGTCTGCTTGAACTTGTGTGTTGTTAGGGTTTGCGTAGTTCTTAACGATTTCAGCTTGGTCTTTGTCTTCACCAAGTTTGATGATCATGTGACGAACCATGTTTTCGTTAATAAGGAATTTACGCTCGATTTCAGCGTTAAGTTTACCAGCACCCTTGTACATGAAGTAGTGGTAAGCACCTTTTTTAAGACCTGATTCAGCAGGTTGAGCAAAAGTTTTTACTCCCCATGAATCAGTAACTAGAACTTCAGCACCGAATTCTTTAAACGTCTCAGTTAGAGAAGTTTTGATTGAGTTAACAATCTCTTCAGATGCGTCTGGGCGAACGACGAAAGCCGTTTCGTAGATCATATTTCCTCCAGGATTATAATTAAGGCCATGATCGTATTGTCATGACCGAGAATGAAATATTAAAAATGAATGTCTTCGGGAACTTAGCACACCACCCCTAGAAACGTCCAAGTCTTTCTTTTTTTCAGTATCCGTATGCGGTGCGTCAAGTCTTTGATATATTGCCTCCACTAATTTAAAACTTGGAGTTTTTATGAAAAAGACGTTCTTATCCGTGGCCCTCCTCCTGTCGGCCTCAACGGTTTGGTCCCAGAGCTCTCCCATGCAGGTTTGTCAGACGATCGGGACCTATAGCTCTAGTGGTGCCGCTCAATGCGCACAAATCATATCCAGAAATACTTTTGATCCTAATGGTGTACGTGTGGCCGTCATTATTGCCGGAAAAAGTGCAAATGATGCTAATGCCGCATTGACCGCAATTGCGGGAAAATATATCGACAACAACGCTGCTGAAACATGCAAAACGATTGCTGGGTATAATTCGAGTTCCGCTTCTGCTTGTTTGGGGGTGATTGCCTCCCACACTTTCAACCCTGCCGGTACACGTGTTACAAACT
>DLGL01000074.1:0-16881 GCA_002482685.1 Bacteriovoracaceae bacterium UBA7695
GCGAAAGAGACTATTGCTATTTCAGCTGCGTATGTTTTAGTGATAGGAACATTCTTTGCTCCTTATCTTCCTCAATTATCTAAATCAATACTTTCGTATTTTGGATTAACCTCAGAAAGTGCTGTGGTAAAAAAAATCTACCAAGGTGATATGACGGCCTTAAAAGAATATTTCAGTCACGACTTTAAGCTTCATGTGGATCCACAAGGACTTGTTCCTAAAATTGATCCAAAATTGATTGAGGAGCTTGATCTGAAATTGAAAGAGAAGGCGAACGCTTAATTAGTTTGAATAACGAGGGTCGAGTTTAATTTGAACTCCGGCCCTCATGTCAGCTGGATCAAAAATTGTCCGATCCCAGGTCTCGAGGACCTTCCCCGTTTGAGAATCCACGATAGCACGGAATGATGACTCTACATCCTGCTGGTTAGTGAGCTTAATAACCACCATTTCAACATGAAGAGGGATATTATCCTTATTCCATATGAAGGATTTCTCTTTTCTGATGTCTATTTTTTTTAAACCATCTCCGGCCTGTTCTTTGAATGAACTTTCGAGCCTCTCTTGCCATTGATTTGAGGGTAAGTTAACTGAATAGCCGGTACTGGCCGGGAAGCGACCTATCGCCTTTGGAGTTTCAATTTTAACGTTTTGAGCAACGGCTGGTTTTGAAATTTGCGGAGTAGACTTTTGCACTAAAGGTTGCGTTTTAGAAGACAGGTTACTTTGTTCCTTCTTCAAAAAGAAATAACATCCTATCGTCATGAAAAGAAGGGCAACCGCCCATGATTTTTTTTTAGTCATTTACATCAAACTCAAGATTAATAATCTTATATGGTTTATCACCATTATATTCAGAGTCTACATAATCATCATACGAGTCCGGGATCCCGTCATTATTGGTGTCTTTAGGATCTGTGAAGCAGTCTGAGCAATTACTAAAATTAGCTCTTAGACGGCATCTGAATTTAGTTCCAGGTGGAATCCACTTGTTAATTTCAAAGAGAATCACGTTTCCTGCATTCGCATTATACTCGGTTTGACCGGCACGGATGGTTTCCATATAAGACTTTTGAGCGTCGATTCTAGAGTAGAAAGCAGGATTGGCACCAGGAAGGGCCCTTACGAGACACTCGTGAGGAGTAAATGTAAAGTCATCGGTAGGTGCAGTTCCACTCCAACCGAGGCAATCTTTATCCTGAAGTGCTAGACCCTGTTTTTTAATAAATTCATTCTGCGAAACCCAACGGGTGGCATTGTTCTCTTCAAGTTGAACCAGGCACACGGGAGCTGCTGTCTCAGTCGTTGCGAACTTACTGACAGTTGAGGAAATAGGGCGTTTCAAATGACGACGGTATTTAGTCATAGCGGGATCATCACAAGTTCCAGCGGCTTCTGCACCTTGGGCGACCGTTGTGACGTCGTCGACTTTACAAGGCTTGAAAAAGCCATTTTCTCCAGTTGTATCGGTGATTTCAACATGGTCCCAGTCATTGGCCAGAAGGCGAACACCGGCCATGGTGCTGTTAGAAGAGTTTTTAAGATTTGGGATAATTCCAACAATCTCTCCCGGAGAAATTTTAATATTACCATTGTTGTAATTTACACTGGCAATTCCGGTTGAAGGATTAATTGGATAACCCTTAAAGAGAAGGTCCGTAAGAAGTTTTTCAACATTCGCTTTATCATCCACAATGTAATAGGTCGCAATATCATTATTAGCATCGGCCGGGGCCATGCTCAAAAGTTGCTTTGATACTAATACTGTTTTACGACGATTCACTTCTCGTACGCCATTAGGCTGAACCGGGAGAGTTCCATCTGGTACAATCTGGATCGCCCCATAAGGATCGTGTCTCACAAGTTTGTTGGTTGTACTTGAACCATTGTCGTTATAGGTTTTAAAAAGTAGGAGACCATAGTCATCCAAAAGTCTTTCAGACTCGTCTTGAGTATAAGCCCCAAAACAAAACCCATTGGTCACATACTTCAGAATATTTTTCCCCATAACCTGGAAAAATTTCCGGAAGGTTGGGGGATTCACTGTATGTGCCCACACATAAGAGCCTTCTTCATCAAGATTATTGAAGCGGTAAGTGTAGTTAGCAGGATCGTAGGCTGTTCCAAAGAGCGAGAGATCAACAGGGTCAATCCCTACAGCGTTTAAATCTCCTAGCTCACTAAAGGTTTCAGCTAAAAGCATCATGACATAAGAAGTAGAAGATTCATGAGCGGATTCAGAAGGAATACTACAGTGCTGTTGTAGGTCCTTAGTTAGTGCAACTAAATAGTGACTGACGATTTGCCCGGCATTGTGGACACCTTCGAATGGAACGGCCGGCTCATTCGGGTCATAGAGAACATACTGAGGATAGGAGAGTCTTCCTTCAGAAGTGGTATCAATACTACTAATGTGCAATGGATCGTCTTCGCTCATGGGTCTAGAGGCGTTAAGTGATTTTGCCAGTGCCCATTCACCGATGTGAGTGCGTTTATTCATCACAAAACTAAAATAATCAGCGACACCTTCGCCGATCGCACCGGACTCATCATAGCCGCGGCCACCTAAGTTTGAGCGAAGGTCATGGTAATCGGTGGTTGAGCCATTGTAAGATCCGTTTCTCATATTCATCATGACAGAGATTAGTGCGTGACCAAGTTCGTGGTAGATAATCGAAGGATCCTGAATGAAAAGAAATGAAGAATGTTTTGACCATTTTCCAAAGCATAAATCCGGACCTGCGGGCTGAAAATTGGCATTCAGCTCTAGGTTACAAAGTGCATAGCTGCTTAGAAAATCGTATTTAAAATAGTTGTCATTGGTAGGAGTGATAGCCTTAAACCAAAACATATTCGTTTTAGGTAAGTACTTCGGGATCGATTTTGTTTGCCACATGAACATCGGATTCGTGTGAAGAGTGTCGTAAGCAAACGTGAGCTTATCAAAGAAGGTGTCCACACCCAGTTTTACGTGGTAGAGGCCGTTGACCTGATAATATTCAGATGAATTGGTAGGAAAGACCCAGGTGCCATCTGGATTACGGTTTAAGAGCTGCTGCGAAGCTGTTTTAGATGAGTAAGAGCGGATGCAGTCACCAATAGTGGCGAGCCCATTAAAAAGTGAAAGGCCACACTCAGATTTTAGTAAGGAATTATTTGTGATGAGCTCAGGGCTTGCTGTATCCGTTGAACTCTTCATACTTACTTTAGGCCCATATTTTGGTCCTTCAATAATGGCCGGACTGTCTCGATAAATATAAGCGCGATTGACCATCTCAGCTGCTGAATAACTTCTGCCAGCTTGCTGTCCACTGGGTGTAATTTCTGTTGGATTACAGGCGCTAAGAATGAATAAACAAACCAAAGGAGCAATCAGCTGGGATTGCTTGAGAGAGTTTAAAGAAATTGTCATCCATTGACGTAGTACTACCATAAGAACCTTATCGGCTGAGATTTTCCATTCTCAACCGACTAGAATTGTATGTTAAAACGTGCCCACCCGGCTTGATCTAGCGGCCGGAGTTGTGCCTGGGTTAGAAGGAGAGTTACCCTTAGTTACGCCGTTGGCGTTGTTGCTTCCGCCGCAGAATGAGGCTGTTGCCACTGAACTAGGGGGGTCGACATCATCGTTGTCGGAATATTCCCCTAAGCCGCTTTGTTTAGCTCCAACTTTTGCGTTGTAGGCTGCAACTACTAATTTTTCTGTCTTTGAACAATCTTCGTTGTTAAATCGACCTGTGCCTTCACCATCCTTAAGGATTTCGGCCCCCGGTTTACAATACTTCGGGTCGTCACCTTCCTGAACTTTGCTACAAACGTTATCACCGGCTGTTTTAGCGGCGTTTTTTAGCACCTCTACAGCGATAGGATCCTTTAAGTCGGCCTGAGCGCAAACATCTTCAAAAGTAATCGTCGATTTCCCAGTCTTAGAATCCCTCTGGTTCCCGTATTGTTTACAGTATCTTTGCATCTCCTGACGCATTTTCTTCGCTTCCATTGCTGTAGAAGTATTCCCAGCTTTCATGGCGGCATTAATCATAGATTTTGAAACATCTCCTAAGGCATCGTCGCAACCCGCGGTAACATGAGAAACCATGATATCTTCGTAGTGGTTACAAAAATCCCCAGACTTCTCTCCAAGTTCACCTTGTGCCTTATCACTGGCCATCTTCATATCTTCAACCATTTTTCCATATGATTTATAAGCATTCAGACAAGCTCTCATGAGCGGCTGAATTTTTGCGATAACATTTTTCTCATAGTTTTTGCCTGTTTGAGCAATGTGCTTGGCAAGAGCTCCGTCGTTCCCAATAATCTGGTTTTGTTGTTCTTCAACACTTGCACTTAGTTTTGCCAAATTTTCTTTCATCATATCAATGTAGACTTTCGGGTCTTTAATTTGAAGATTATCAGCACCGTTTGCAAGAAAATCCTGGTCAAAGAGGCGATCGCCTTTGACATCTCTTTCAATTCCTTTAGGGGCCTTGAAGCCTACCCCAAACATAGAACGTAGGCCTTCAGCATCTTTCATATAAGAAGCCATAGCACGGTCAAGAATACTGACTAAGTCCTTTCTAGTGGCTTCAACATTGTTGTTGTAGTTATTTGTCCGGACAAATCTGTCGTCTTTAAGTTTTTTTGTCACAGCTGCAACTTTTTCAGAACACTGTTTCATGTTGGTTGCACAAGATTGGGCCCCTTTAGCACAAAACCCGGCAGCTGACATATCAAGCTTAGCAGGGCTACAAGATCCTACTGTTACGCTATTTGCGACAGCTGCATTGCCATTACAATTAACCATTTGTTTAACTATTTCGTTTTTGATGTCAGAAGCGTGGGTGCGCGCCGCTTGTTGATAATCTTTTTTCAGAGTGCGTAGTTGCTTAAAAGCCTCTTTCGCTGAAAGTTGGTTATTAAGTTTATTAACCTGAAACTGAGATTCACAGTTATTGATAACGTCGGTGAAGTAACTTGTAGGAGTAACTTTACCAGAGGCCTTTACTCTTTTAGTGGCCAGAGTCCCATCAGCTTTAACTTCTTTGATTTCATAATCAGCGTCCATTCTCATGTGGTAGCGTCCACCTACAGAAAGCTCCAGTGCCTTAAGTTCTGCCACTTTTCTTTCAGGGCTTAGCTGGGTATCAGCAAGGATTGCCTTCGTGCGCTTTCTCATCTGATCAGCTGTATGTTTATTGGCCTGCTTAGAGAGATTTGGATCAAAAATTTTAGATAAAGCTTCATCAACTCCAGAACGGTTTAAACATTCACTTTTAATTTCATTCTGGAGACCTGTAACTGCCGCATCAAAACTAGAGTCATTATCAACATCATTTAGCATATTGATAACGTTTGCACCTCTGCCACCAAGTTCAGATCTGATGACGTCGACCTGGGCGGTAAGGTTCTTTTGCGATTGAGCAAATTTAGTCTGAAGATTTGAAAATAATGAGGCATTGAGGCTTGCGTGAATACCTGTATCGGAATTCACTGAACTACTTAATTGATTTAAAAAATTTGAATATCCACCTGATTGAGGACCAGAGAAATCTCTGAAGTTTAAATTTGCCTGGGTAGCGACTTTGTCTGCCATCTTTTCAATATCGGTTACAATATCTGCACTGTTTCTTAAGTAGGCTTCAGCAGAGTATTTAGAACCGGGAGGAGTCGTATTAAAGTCTTCTTTTAACTTTCTTTCGATGGCCAATAAACCACCTTCTTCTTTTCCTTGGCGGTCTAGGTCCGTTTTTGAGTACATAGAACTACAGGCAGGATCCGAGATCTTATCTGCATAATTGAAGATGTCTGAGTTTTTAAACTCACCAGCAAATTTAGAGTTCTCACCGTTCAGGATGGCGGTTGTTTCTCTAATTGCGGTAAGATCGGCTTGACTTAAGGCTTCTAGTTTGGCGTAAGAAGCTTCGAGCTCGGCCACCACTGTATCAAGTTGATCTGCTCTGTAGGCAAAAAAACCTTTAAGGATTTCCATTGCATCTTCCATACACCCGATACCATATGCCTGACCGCCCACGTTACTTCTCACAGAAAAATTCTGATAAATTTTTTCTGTTTGCAGAAATTGATTATAATAAAGAAATGCTTCCTGGGCCTGAATGCCTGGATCGCCAGAAAGTCCATTTACTCTTTCATTTCGGCAAACTTCATTATTAGGCTCACTTAAACTTGTTGGGAGCGTTGTACAGTTTAAAGACATGGGGTTTATTTGTTTTCCACCTGTCTTTAAAGCTTCAAGATTTTTGCTATTTATGTAATCCATGAGCCCTGGAATCTTCTGCATGTTACCTAGCGTGAAATATTTGTCAGGTACGGCCGTTTGTTGTCTGGTGAAAGCTTGCATGTCAGATTGAACATACTGGCTGTTTGAACCAATCGGACCACCTTGAGTTGATTGATAGATATTGTTCCCAAGATTTAAACCATTGCCGATTGTGTTTAAAACCGCATTGGCATCTGCATGCACAGGTAGTGGAGCGAGAATAAGTTCCAGTCCAATGGTGAGTGCCAGGAGAGGTGGAAATTTTTTTAAGTTCATAAGTGGCCCTTGTATAATTCTGTATCTTCTTGTTTTTCGGTCATAACCTCGGAAATCTTAAGGGTTAGGATAGGACCGATATACTCAACTTCTTATAGTTTAAGTCCTTGGTCGGGGTGGACCTAGAAAATCTCTTCTTCATCACTAGGGCTTGGCATTTTAGACAAAAGAAGTGAAAATTATCTATGTAATTTCAATAGTTTTCACCGGGATGGTCTAGGTGTTCAAAAAATTCTTTGGCCGCAAGGAATCGCCAACAAATGAAGGCAAATTCGCCTCACCTGAAAAGGTTGAGAGTGTTCGTTGGGTTAAGAAGTTCAGCCTTCAACTGACTAATATGGAGGGAAGCCCTGCCTATGCCCTGACTCACCAACTTTCAGTGGGAAGTGAAGTTGGAAATATCGTTATTTCAGATCCCTCTGTTTCTCCCAGGCATTGTACGTTTGTGCTTCAGGAAGATGTTGTTTCAGTCCTTGATCACGCAAGTGTAGAAGGGACGTTTATCAATGGAACTAAGATCCCACCGGGTCGTTATATTATTCTTGAGGAGTCTGACTCTATTCGGGTTGGGGACCTTGAGCTGAAAATACTTACTGCCAATGAAGCTGCTGATGAAGACGTTGAAGAGTTGAATTCACCGCCTGAAATCGACACACTTGAAGAAGATGAGGAAGTGGAGGAGACAGAAGAAGTCGTTGATGAAGAACAAGAAGAAGCAGTCGAAGAGAGAGCTCCTAAGGTCAGTTTTTTTAAGAAGTATTTTTCAAAAAAAGCGAAGTCGAAATCAAAGCCAGTTGTAGCCCAAAACTCTCATTATGCCACTAATAGTCTTGTAAGACTCATCGCGGTTCTTTGTGATCTGATGATTGCTTACTCACTCTACATCATCCTCCATCCTTTTGATGAGTTTAGAGCTTTCTTAAGTGATATTCCTTCACTTTTGGGATCATTACTTAATATCGACTGGAATGCATTTATAGATATTTTAAACGAAGAGCATGCCTTTGTTGGTGAAGCGCTTAAAGATCTTTCTACTTTGTTTACAGGTACCATTCATATCGCTCCAGTTATTTTACTCTTTTTCTGTGTGCGCGCTATTAGCACAGTTATTCTCGGAATTAGTCTCTCAGAAGGGATTTTAGGTGTTAAGTCACTGGGAAACCCCATATGGAATCGAGTAGGGGGTCTCTTAAGAGTGATGGTTGGGATGATCACCGGGCCATTTATAGTTTTTGATCTTCCGGCAGTTATCTCCCGCAGAACTTTTAAAGAGTTTATGACTTTCACTCATACTTATCTTCATTCAAAATTTATCACTATCCTTGGAGTCATTCTTTATTTCCCCCTTATGGTTGGCGTTGTATTACTCGCGCCACTTCTTCAAGGCCTGGAGTTACCTGAGCCAATAGCTTTAAACGAAAAAATGGATGTCAGAGTCAAGGTTGCCAGGGCCGAAGATGCTCTGCCAGAAGTCATGGCAAAAGATTCATCGAACTTTCTCAACCTGGATATTGAATACGATGTTCAAAATGTAACTGTCGTTCCCTCATATAAATTTTCTGGTGCTCAGAAGAAAATTAATTTCAGACCTTCCCTGACTTTTTACCACAATGATATTCAGCGTTCGGCCCAGCTTGAGATGATGAAAAAATTTGATCTTAAGGAGCTTCTGAGAATAGGTATGAAAGGAGACTTCTTTCTGAGTGGGAAGTTTCCAGAAATAGAGAGTTTTATAAATGCCTCAGATCAATCTGATAAATCATTTAAGAAAAAAGATAATAATCTCAGTAATCGAAAATTTGCGGATGAAATTATATCTTTTTCGAAAATAGCTTTTGAACTCAATGCTAACAATGCTTTTGAAACGATGCAGACATATACGCCTTTTTTAAAAGGATTGATGGATTATCGCTCATCTTTTCTGGCACTCATTGAGTATAAAGAATTTGATCAGATTGATTTTGTGAAGTTGGGTGACTCTTTTTTTCTACGGATCTCGTACACCCGTCAAAAGCCCTTTGACCTGATTATTCCTCTCATCAAAGGGGAGGGCAGAATTTTAAGAATTGATTTTGATAAAAAAGAAAATTTAGGACTTCTAAGGAATAAATTCTACAAATATACACTGGATAAAACAGGCTGGTTTTCAGAGATTCGCAAGACTCTTTCTGAAGATACCTTATCCCCATTTCAGGTTTTAGATTTTTTTACAAGTTTTGACTCTAAGGAAATCTCCAAAATTCCGGCCGATAGGGCCCAAGCACTTTATGGTTATTATTTTGAAAAGTCGGCCGACATTCTTACTAAAGATGATCCGATTCTCTATGGGCTTTGGAAAAAATCGGTGAATTCGGTTTTAACGATTATGGAAAGAATGAAAGAAAGTATTCCGAAGCCGTCAGAAACAGTCGTTGAGGCTCCTCCGATCGAGGAAGTGCCGACAGATCTTCCGACTACTCCCGAAATTATCGAAGACCCTCGTATAAAGCTTTTCAATAATTTTCAGGATCTTCAGAACGCAGTTGAGACTAAAAACAGAGATTACTTTGGAATTGAATCGACGAGTGTATAAAGGGTTTTTATGAGTTCATTTGAAGCCATCATCTATGGAATTATTCAAGGTCTTTCAGAATTTCTGCCTGTGAGTAGTTCAGGTCATTTGGCCCTTTTACCCTATGTCATGAAAATTCAAGATCCAGGAGTTGTTTTTGATTTAATGATGCATTTAGGTACGGCCTTTGCTGTTATTACCTATTTCAGAAAAGATATTCTCTCCTACATCCGTGCCCTAAATCCGGGTCTCGTGGATTTTAAGCAGGGGTCTCCTACTCAGTGGTTTGTAAGAAATTTCATCCTCGCAACCTTTGTGAGTGTTATCTTAATCATCTTACTTATTCCTCTGGCCAAGCTTGCACGGGATCCGAATATCATCGTTTTTAATCTGATGTTTTTTGGGGCCATACTTTGGATCGCTGATGAGTACAATCATCGCAAGTCGGATCTGCTTGAGTCCCCAATGGAGAGTGGACTTCAACTCAAGCTTGCACTTTTAATTGGCGCGGCCCAGGCCATCGCTATTTTTCCTGGAGTCAGTCGATCCGGGATCACCCTTAGTATGGCCTTGGTTCTTGGGATGCGCAGAAAAGATGCCGGGGCATTTTCATTTTTAATGTCTTTGCCAATTATCATGGCCGGAATTCTCAAAGAAATTCCTGACCTCATACATTCCGGAGGAGAGAAGCTCTCAGTGCTCTTTTGGGGAATCTTTTCATCATTTGTTATTGGTTGGCTAACCGTTCATTTCTTCATGAAGCTTATTGGTAAGATCAGATTAGGTTATTTTTCTGTTTACCGGTGGATTTTAGCTATTTTAATGCTCACACTTCTGAATTAATTTTCAGCTGGAATTTGAGCAGCAAAGCCTTTTGGAACACAGTAGAGATGATTGTTCCATCTAACTCCCGCATCAAATATCTGACCCATGGCCTTAGTTGTGGGATTATTATCTACAGCAGAATCCAGATAAACAAACCGTCTTGTAAACGCTTCAGGTTGGTTAAGGTACAAATTACCTGTAATAGGGATCGGTAATTTTCTGATAGCAACTCCTGTTGCAAATTCACCGGAACAACAAAGATTTTTTTGAGCGGCCAATGCCTTAACAGCTTCCACATCTTTAATATAGCCCGTATCAGGATCATAGGCCGCATCTGGAAGACCCCGCCCTTCAGAGGACACATATCGGCTAAGGTAAACGGTTAGATCTGTAAAATCCTGCATACAGCATCTGAGTGTATTATTGCTGCCAGAGTTGGCCAGGTATCCTGTGCAACACTGACCTGGTGTAGTGGTATCCGGAACCTGCTGACCGGAAGGAATACAGCAGTTAAACTCATTTTCCGAGAAAACCTTTCTCAATTGTGGTTGGAGAGCATTGTAGTTGGCGGCAGAGAACAATCGTCTTGATGAAGAATCTGTGAAGTCTTCAGTAACTGTGGTTCCAAGGGAGCCCACTCCACCCAGGAGCATGACAGTACCATCTATGGGAAGGCCTCCGCCAGGTCCACCTGCAGTGCCTGAGCAAACGCCGGAAGCGTTACAATAGTCTTCGTTATTATTAATCTTTGTCACAAAATTTTCTGACTGGATAGCAACTTGAGGAATACCAACCAGCTCAAGGGCGCCAAAAAATTTCAGATAAGTTTCTGTTTCTGTGTTCGTGAAGTTTCTGATCTCACAACTCGGATCACTGAATCCTAAATTAGTACATTCATACGGGATAGGATTGTTAGCATCGCTTGAATTCGTTGGGAGCCAGTTTAAACTTCTAAAATTGGCCTTATTGATTGTTTGAAGTTTACTTGGGGTCCAAAGATTTCCCCCGCCATTTGTTGTGGCAAACTGCCTTACCCAGTTTTTAGTACAACAGGTTCTTTGATTGATTGTATCCAGAGTTTTAAACTGGCTTTGTGCCTGAGTGTAGCGCGTACTGGTAGTGGGAGATTTAAGAGATAGAGCAAAACTTTTAGTTGAAGTCACCTCGGCTATTTTACAAGTCATCTTGTCATAACCAGTATGAACTCTTGAGTAGCGGTTGTATGAGCTAATATTAGTGTTAATACCTGCCACTTTGACAAATTCATTACCCGGAGAGGTGGTATCACACCAGTGGTGTGGAGAGGTTTCACTTTGAGTAAAGACGGAAAAAGATTTTCCAAAATCACGACAGCAGACATTGTTTTTGACATTAAATGACGCCGTATTCAGAACTCCGGCAGCAGAGTATTTAAAGTTTGGATTTCCACATATCAATTCTTCTTCCCAGTATTTTTCTTCCGCTGGGTTGAGAACACCAGATACGTTAGCTGTTTTAACTTTGCTTGCAATAAATTCTGAAGGCGCGCAGTCCATGTCAGAAAAACAAGAGGCCCCAGGGGCACGGAGGCATGAGTTTCTTTGATAACCGATGGCCGTGATCTGACTATCCCCAACACCGTTAAAGATGTTTTGCCCAACAATTGGGGAAAGATCCAGAAGATTTGTGGATAAGTTCTGAGTTGTGGTCAGAAGATTAATTGTTCCTGCATCTCCGAGATTGAGGTCGTACTGTTGGATAGATATCCCCAGGCTATCTGTGGCCGGGCAAGAGTTCAGGTATTTTGAATTCTGAAGGCCTGACATCGTTGGACCTATTCCAAAAATCTTATCTGAGCTCCCTGCCTGAACTCCAGGAGGCACCATATTTAAATCATATGTTTTTGCTGAGGCTGTAATATTCTTTCCAGGGATACAAATAGCAGTTACAGAGTTGGCATTTAAACCAGATGTGGACGGTGAAGGAATGAGTTTTTTTCCATTGTAATCAAAAGGTCTCCCAAGGATTCTTGCAGCGAGACCAGAAGTATCTGATGGAGTAGGGGCGGCACTTGCAGCGTTTTGAGCTACGGGAGTGTTAGCAAAACGTGATATGCGGTCATTAAAGCGGTCTTTAGCACCGGTTGAAAAAGGCTGGCACATATTATTTGTGTTACAGGTGAGTGTTCCAGGTAGAGATGAATTATTAAAAGTAGTGCCTAGAGCGTTCAAATTTGGATAACAAGGAGCACCCTTGCCTCTATACACGCAGCGCTTGGCCTGACCGTTAGTTCCCCCTACGATACTCGCAAGAGTTTTATTCACACTTCCAATGGTCTCAGATCCTACTGCATCTGATACAGGCCAGTTGGTTGAAAGACTGCTGATGTTCTGACAAGTGTATTCAAATCCGACCTGACGGAAGCAATCATCATCCGTAGAACAAAGATGAGACTTTTGGCATTCGGCACCGTCAGTTTCAGTATCATGATCCGGCATATCCCCGGAGTAGGAAGTGGTCTCTGAGACAGTGATATTGAAATTACTATCTACACTTAGGTCGCCATAATACGCATTCACTGCGAGGAAGAGTTTGTTTGAGGTGGCCTTAATCCGTCTCTGGTTTCCAATTGAAAACCAGGTTACTCCATCAAAGGATCCGATTAATGAACCATAGTCAAAACCATACCAGTCCCGGTTGTAACCGTTTGCGAAGAGAAAGTGTTGGGCCGCGAGTCTGTTACGACGTTGCGTTTTCACAGAGGCTGCTGCCCCATGAGTCCAAGGAATCATCGTTGCAGGAACAAAGCAGGCCCGTCCGTAGAGTAGGTCGTCACTCCGGTAGGTTCCTGTATTACTAATACGAGCAGAATCAAAGTTATCCGGTGAGTAGCCTCCCCCCATACCAGTATAATTTGGAGGAAAGATTTTTTTTATTGAGGAGTAATAGTCGGCCCCACAAGTGAGGCATGTTGAAAAAACGCCACTATTTGTGAAGAGATCATAAACTGTGTCTTTTTTGACCTTCAACATTTTGGCCGGTTTGGCAGATGTTGGTGAAGTACTCGTAAATGAGCCATAAATCTCATTGAAGCCCGTATAGCCGGTGAATTCATCAAGATTAGAAGGTTTTAAAATATTATTACTCTTATAGAAAAACTCAGTTCCCTCTTGAATTCGGGTCCCAAAACTTTCATCATAGGCCACACCCTCTGTATCATAGAAGCGGTGAGGAACATTTTTATTAGATACATAGGCCGTCTGGTTAGCAGGCGGTGTTGTTGGGGCCGAGCCTGGGTAAGAGCACTCGTAATTTGAAATATTACCCGCAGAATCGAGAATTGGATTGAGATTGCAACTTCCATTAGTCCCACAAATACACATTGAATTGACAACATTTTGAGCAGCTGTTTTGGCCATCGTAAGATTGCTCACGTAGCTTTTAACATAGTAAGAGATCTCTACTGTCTGGTTAGTGTAAAGGGGGTAGCTCGCGCTGAACTGGATACCGTTGGGCCATGAGAGGAGGGGATCATCACTTTTCGGATTGTGGATTTTACTCCAGGTCGAAGGATCTTCCGGGATAACGATCCCGGAGATTTTAACAATAATATTCGAGTTAACAGAGGTATCTGCATACTCTGGTAAGTAATAAGTTTTGGAGTCATCGTGGTATTTCGTTGATGTATTTCCATCTTGGTAATCATGCACGTAAGTTTTGGAGCATCGGGCAAGATTCGTACTAAGCTTCTGACAACTTCCATCAATTTTGAATGTCAGGTAGAGGTTATCATCCTGAGCATCCTCTGGAAGTAGTTTAGTTATTCTTACACTTTGAGCAGTCTTTATATCATCGTTACCAGTGGTGACAAAAAAGCCATCTGCTGCCGCCAGATTTTTGTTGGTTGTAAAATCATAAAGCGACTGACCACCATAGAAAATTTTAACAATATTATTGGCGTAGTTCCCCACTCCCAGGTAGGGATTCATGTTTGAGAAATTAACATCTTCAACATAATTTAAAATAGCTGAAGAGAAAGGCGTGTTGGACTTGATATTGTTTGAAGCTTGAGAAAACTTAATTGTACAGTACGAGAATTCACCATCCACCGGATTCAAACACTGATGGAGTTGGGTGAGTTCCATGATCCTGATCCGGGCCTCATAGTCTGGGTCAGCTGGATTCTGGTTATCTTCCTGACCATCTTCTTCAGGACGAGACGCACACACAAAATAAAATTGTGGGTACAAAACAAAGCGGTTGGGGTTAGAGGCAACATCTAATTGTGCCTGCGAAAAACCAATGGCATCATTAGCGCCGGGACGCAAGGCCCCATCGTTTACACACTGTCCATCCAGGCAACAGTTATAGCCCCGGGCAGAGCAGGCGGTGGATTCAACACAAACATTACCCGTATTAGAGGTCGCCCCAGCTATGGTGAGTGCCAGTGTCGATAAATTGAGATTTGGTACGGGCTGTCCGTTTGTGTAATAGAGCTTAAACCCCTGAGAGGTTGCGGCCGAAGTACATTCTGAACAAACTTGAGTAAGACTGAAGTAGGGCGTTGGAGAAGTCGCTCCGACAAAAATAGAAGAAGTCAGGTTATAGGTTAAGCAGTCATTCTGATTTGCCAGATCATTCGCAGGTTCAACCTGGAGAAAAAACTCTGTGGTTTTTTTTACAAGGTCTGTATAGGATTTTGGCTTGGCCGACATAATGAGAAATTTATCCCGTCCAGGCCTGTAGGTATATTTCGAGACCATACAAAAACGGGTTGTATTAGGGACAGTCCTGAGAAATTGCGATAAAGCACTTCCGCGAAGCAAGAATGAATCGTTAAAATTTAAAGCAAGAGAAAATTGGGACAGAGTCTGGGTTGCCCCTTCCTGAACAAAAATCCCTGCCATGGGAAATTGTGGATCTACGTAGGCCGCAGCATTTGTGGGATCATTAGTGGTCGTTCCGCCGGTTTCAATGTTGGGAGCTGTAGCGGTAGGCATACAGGAATTCAAAAAGACGAGGCTCAACACCATCATCACGAATGATAAAAATTCATTTTTTTTACGGTATGAAAAATTTCGCTCTAACATCCGTGTCATATCCTCTTGAGATAACTATCGGAATCCAGTGATTATTTTACCCCATAGACGGTGATTCTTTCAGTAGGCAAGATGGGCACATACAAGACCCTGAAAATCCGCTCTGTCTTGTCAGTGACAGCGTCCGGAGTGCCTGAAATTATGGTCATACTAGGCAAATTTTTCCAGTTCTTCTAACAAGTAGTACAAAGCGAGTTGGGAGAAGCGAATTTTAAGCTGCTCACGGTCTCCGGGAAGAACCGCCGTGTGAGTGGTGGTTTTGCCATTGTTAGTAACTCCAAAACAAACAAACCCCACTGGCCTTTCTGGAGTTCCTCCCCCCGGACCCGCAATTCCCGTAACGGAAACGACAACTTTTGCCTGAAGTCTTTGAGAGGCACCAGAAGACATTTCACCGGCCGATTGTATACTGACCGCTGAATATTTTTTTAAGGTAGCGGTCTCTACACCAAGAATCTTTTCTTTGACAGATTCTGCGTACGAGACAATTGAGCCCATATAGGTTTCACTACTACCTGGAACATTTGTTATCCGGTGAGAGCAGAGTCCCCCTGTTGCAGATTCTGCAAAACCATAGGTGATCTTTTTTTTGTTGGCCATATTCACAATTAACTCTTCCAGTGGAAGAGTACCAATCTGCCAGATGCTTTCTTTAACCGGTGACGAGCCAAAAATTTCCATCACCTTCTTTTTTTTCAGGAACATTTCATTTGCATCGGCAGCTTTGATTTTTATCCCGATATCTACTCCCATTATTGTTGGCAGGGAGCTTACATTTCCGATCGCGCTTAGTTTATCCCAGAGAGTGGAATCCACTTCGCCGAAAATTTTTTCTTCAGGAACCCGCTTCGTTCTGAAGGTTAGGCTTTCTATTTCTTCAGTAGTTGAGGGGAAATTTTTTCGGATGAAATTCTGAAAATGATCTTCCAGGAGACTTTTAAATTCTCTGGGGACACCTGGCCCGCAAAGCAAGTATTTTCCTAAGTGCTCTGCAAAGAGCCCCGGAGCAAAACCAGTTGAATTATTCAATGCCACAAATCCATCCGGCAAATAACTGTAGCCGTGCTCTTTTCCGGGGTAGTCGCGCCCGAACTTAGAATAATTATTTTGAGCAACCAAACAAGCTTCCTCAGAAAAGGATATTTTCCTTCCGAGAAAATTTGCTATGGCCTCTTTCGTCACATCGTCCTTTGTTGGGCCCAGACCACCGGAGGTGATAACCACATCACAAAGAGAAAAAAGTGTTTGAAGCCCCAGGTGAATCCTGGATTCTTCATCACAAACTGTTAGTGATGTGGCCAGTTCAAGGTGATGCGTTTTGAGGTAAGTGGCAAGCTGGCGGGTATTGGCATCATTAATCTTGCCTTCAAGAATTTCATTTCCAATTATCAGAAGTCCAATCTTCATAAAAATCCCTGTCTCAATTCGTGTATACGGTACTATAAGGTCTCGATTTCTCTTTGATAAGAATATCTTTGATTTTTGCTTGTGCATAATGTAAAAATCCAGCATTCATGTCTAAAAAGTACCAATTTCAGCTTCCCTTTGATGTAGAGCTGGCCAGCTATATTAAAAAAACCTATCCCGAAATTCGGGAGTATAGAACTATATCTAAAAGTCTCGATGCTCGGGGTGCCCCAAGAGGGAAAAAACCGGTTTATCTCTACATCTTAGATGCTCTGACTTCAAAAGATGACAAATTCTCTGAAGCTGAAGCTTTTACTAAATATTCCCCATTAAAAAATAAACCCATCATCATTGGTGCGGGGCCAGGTGGTCTTTTCTGTGCTGTTCGTTTAGCAGAACACGGAATTCCCTCGCTGATTTTAGAAAGAGGGGACTCGGCCAATAAACGCATGCTTCATATCGCTAAATTT
>DLGL01000074.1:16946-38407 GCA_002482685.1 Bacteriovoracaceae bacterium UBA7695
TTATGGAGAGTTAGATGAAGAAACAAATGTGTGTTACGGCGAAGGTGGAGCAGGTCTTTTTTCAGATGGAAAACTCATCACAAGGATCAAATCTGACCTGGTAAGTTACGTGATGGAGAAGTTTGTGATGTTCGGTGCCCCACCGGAAACGGCGTACGAATCAAATCCTCACTTAGGATCAAACAAAATTCGCGCCATCATTAATCAAATTTCTGACTGGTTGAGACTCAATCATTGCGACATCCGCTACAATGCTAAAGTGTCCAAGATCCTTACCAAAGAGGGTAAGACCATTGGGGTAAAGTTAGAAAATGGGGAAGAGCTTTTTTCTGATCACGTGATTCTTGCAACCGGACACTCAGCACAGGATCTTTATCACCACCTGGCCGATATTAAAGTTTCTATGAAACAAAAAGATTTTGCCGTCGGTGTTCGAGTTGAGCATCCTCGTCGTTATATAGATAGCCTTCAGCATGGAAAGTTTTCAACTGCTCCTGAGATGGGTTCTGCCCGCTACAAACTGACCTGGCACGATAAATGGACCGATCATGGGGTTTATAGTTTTTGCATGTGCCCTGGTGGATATGTTCTTTCATCAGGCACAGAAAAAGATGGATTAGTTGTCAACGGAATGAGTAACTACGCCCGCAATTCTCCTTGGTCAAACGCAGCGTTAGTGGTCTCAGTAAAATCAGAAAATGATATCGAAGAAAAAGATCTGATGTCAGGACTGAGATTTCAGCATGACATTGAAAAAAAGGCTTTTGAACTTTCAAAAAAATACGCCACTGGCCGGGAACTTCCGGCCATGACCATCAAAGAATTTATGACGGGTAAGCTGACTGATAAACCTTTGCCTAAAACCTCATCGCCCTCAGGTGTATTTAAGGCCGATATCCGGGAAATTTTTCCAGACTTTATCGTTGAGCATTTAAAAAAGGGCCTGGAGGAATTTAATCGCGATCTTCCAGGATTTATTTCGGATGATGGCCTTTTGATAGCCCCAGAAACACGAACTTCCGCACCCTTAACGATTTTACGCGACAAAGAAACCCTCATTTCCGTCTCCCATCAAGGTCTCTATCCATGCGGAGAAGGGGCCGGATATGCCGGTGGGATTACATCTGCTGCAGTGGATGGTGTAAAAATCGCTCTCAGCATCCTAAAACAGGAAGGATTGACGCAAGTTTAACTTCTCAAATAGGTTCTCTTCTATTAAGGTATCCCCATTCTAAAGACACAAAGGTATTAAAAGCATGAAATTAAAGAACATCGCTATCGTTGCGCACGTGGATCACGGGAAAACAACACTCGTAGACCAACTCCTCAGACAGTCGGGATTATTCTCGGCCCATGAAGCCCTTACAGAAAGAGTTATGGACTCTGGCGATCTTGAAAAAGAACGTGGGATTACAATTAAAGCTAAAAACTGTGCTATCCGTTGGCAAGATACAAAAATTAACTTGTTGGATACTCCAGGACACGCCGATTTCGGTGGTGAAGTTGAACGTTCATTAATGATGGTTGATGGTATCTTACTTCTCGTGGATGCTTCTGAAGGCCCTCTTCCTCAAACTCGTTTCGTACTTGGTAAAGCTCTTGAGCGTGGGATCCGTGTTGCGGTTTTCATTAACAAAGTTGACCGTCCGGATGAGCGTATTGATGAAGTTAAAAACGAAGTAGAAGATCTTCTTCTTGAGATCGGTTCTAACATTGGTAAAGACGTAGATATGGACATCACGTTCATGTACGGGTCTGGAAGAACTGGTTACGCTTCTTACGATAAAAATCTTCGCGAAGGGTCTTTGACTCCAATGCTTGATTTCTTAGTTTCGGATTATTTTCCAGCTCCTAAAGTTGATATAAATGGCCCGGCCCAGCTCCTTATCACAAACCTTTCTTACTCAAACTACCTAGGTGCTTTGATGGTTGGTCGTATCGCTCGCGGTACCATCCAGGCCAACAAACAAATCCTTTGGATGGGTAAGGATGAAAAACCTAAAACTTTCAAAGTTACTTCACTTCAGATCTTTGCAGGTCTTGGAATGGCGTCTGTTGAAGAAGCTCAAGCGGGAGAGATTGTTATTCTTTCTGGTTTTGAAAATGCTCAGATCGGGGATACCCTTTGTGACCCACAAACTCCGGAAGCTCTTCCACGTATCGAAGTTGAGCCACCTACAGTATCAGTTCAGGTTTCAGTAAACACAGGTCCTATGTCTGGTAAAGAAGGGGAGTACTTAACTTCTCGTCGTCTTGAAGAATTCTTAATCGATGCTATCCGTAAAAACGTGTCTCTTAAATATGAGCCAACTAACGATCCTAAAGTTTTCATCTTGAAAGCTCGTGGAGAGTTACAAGTTGCGGTTGTATTCGAAGAAATTCGTCGTGAAGGCTTCGAGCTTATGATTGCTCGTCCTCAGGTTATTACTAAAGAAGTCGATGGTCAGTTGATGGAGCCATACGAGAGATTAGTTCTAGACGTTCCAAATGAATCAACAGGTGTGATCACTGAGAAGATGGCAATCCGTAAAGGTAAGCTTGAAGCAATGTCTCCATTTGGTGAAGGTCGTACACGTATGGAATTCCATGTTCCTTCACGTGGACTCATTGGTTACCGTTCAACATTTTTAACAGACACTAAAGGCCAAGGCCTCATGTCTTCTTACTTCACTGGATATGAGCCACACGTTGGTAAAATGCTTGCCCGTCAAAACGGTGCTTTGATTTCAGATCGTGCTGGTAAGATGACTCCATACGCTCTTTTTAACGTTCTCTCTTCTGGTAAACAATTCGTTATGCCGACAGAGATGACTTACGAAGGAATGGTTGTGGGTGAGTCTACTCGTCCGAACGATCTTAACCTTAACGTATGTCGTGAAAAACATCTCACTTCTGTGCGTACAGCTGGTAAAGATGAAAACGTTATCCTTCCACCAATTCCTAACCGTACTCTTGACTGGGCACTGGATTGGATTGATGAAGATGAATGGGTTGAGGTTACACCTAAATCAATTCGTATCCGTAAAAAAGAACTAGATCAGAATAAACGTAAAGTGACACGTTAATCCAAAGGGAGGCTTTAGCCTCCCTTTTTTTTGTCTTAAGATCTCACCTTCAACCTCGCCCTTCCAAGCAGTTAGAAATATCTGACTGGACCTCTGGGTTCAATCGCTCCCCATCATCCTATATCATAGTCAAAGGTCGGTTTAACCCAGGAGTTACTATGATTACTTTTCTTATTGTTGCTGGTTTTGCTACTGGAATTTATCTTGGTTTTAAAAAGAAGAATAATCCGACGGCCATTAAATAACTGGAGGATCTATGAAATCTTTAATTCTTATGGGTCTGATTTCTACCATGGCCCTGGCACAACAAACTGCTCCTGTTTCAAGTGGGGGATCGATTTACTCACCTGCAGGGGGAGCGGGGTTATCAGTTAACCCTGCCACGGGTATCGCTTCGCCAATTACTCCCAGTAGCTCACTCAACCCTGCTCAGGGGAATTTTGGTCAGACAACCGGGCAGTCAAACTTTGATTCAAATTTTACGGGACCTGCAGGTACCAACAACATAAATCCTGCTAACACGGCACCCACACCTATCCCTAACAACACAACTCTCATGGGGACACCCAGTAATAACCCTGTCCAGCAGTCCCAGGAGGACTTTAGTGGCTTTCCTGATAACTCGGCTTCTCCAGGGTCAGGGACAACTCCCGGGACCGGCACTATCTCAACACCCAATATGAATAACTCACTTCCAACGCCCTAAAAAAACCTAAATATCTTCCGATTATCGACCGATAAGGTCAATAATCGGGAGATATCATGAAATTTTCATTGGCCCTCATCCTCATGCTTTCATCATCACCAATCCTTGCAAAAAATGTAGGGGAACTTAACCGGGTTCTGATTGAAGATGTTCAGCGTGATCTAAAAACAGATAATGATTTGAATCTTAAAACCAAGCCTTCGCGCATGAGGGCCCCTGCATCTGTAGATGTTAGAGAAGACAAACCGGTACAGGAAAAAATTCCTTTTGAAAAACGCAACATCAGGCAAACCGGCTCTGAGAAGTGGTAAACACCTTTTAGTCTTTGGTTTGATCTTCTTTCAATCAGCTTTTGCTCAGCCTGTCTTTCTGTGCGCGTGTGCCTCGTAACGGTGCAAGTGAGCTACAACAATCCTCTCGTTAAAAAGTTCTTTTAAAATCATCTATTCGCTACCGGCCCAAAAGTAATCAACAAGACATTATGGCCCAGATCTGGTAAAGTCTAAGCTTCAAAAGGATGATTATGGCTTCTCAAAAATATATGTTTTATAAGGGTATTTTTTTAAACCCTCTTTCAGATTCTCAATGTGAATTCTTGAGAGATGGGCTTTTAGTTGTCAAGAAGGGTAAGATTAAAGATCTTCTTCCTTATGATAAGGCATTAAAAAAATACTCTTCAGAAATCCATCACTCGAATTTTAAAGATTTTGGTCATTCGTTAGTGATGCCAGGCTTTTTTGACATGCATTTTCACTGGGTCCAGGACGATGTCCGGGAAATGCCTAAGGATTCATTATTAGAATGGCTGGAAAAATACACTTTCCCAACTGAGCAGAAATATGCAAATAAAGCTTACGCGGAAACAAAAGCTAAGGGTTTTTTTAAAAAGCTTTCTGCCACTGGAACCATAGGCGGAGCTTGTTATAGTTCAATTCACGAAAATGCTCTGCACGCGGCCATGGATCATGTAAGGGGAGAGTTTGTTATTGGGAATGTTTTGATGAATATGAATTCCCCGAAAGAACTCACACAAACTGAAGACGAGTCATTAAAACTCACTAAGAAACTGATTAAAAAGTATGGAGACAGGCACTGTTTTACGCCTCGATTTGCTATTACGACGACCCCCAAAGTGATGAGAAAAGGAAGTCAAATAGCCGATGAGGCGAGCTGCTTCAAACAGACTCATCTCTCTGAGACTCCAGCAGAGATTGATTTTGTTCTCTCTCTTTATAAAAAGATTCCCGGTTTTGAGAAAGTATCTTCTTATACTGAAATCTATCAAAAAACGGGGATGCTTGGTAAACGCTCGCTTATGGGTCACGGGATCCATTTGAGTGATAAAGAGCTCAAGGTACTAAGTAAAACCCAAACTAGTGTCATCCATTGTCCGACTTCTAATGCTCCTCTTAAAGAGAAGGGGTTGGGGTCAGGGCTTTTTGATTTTAAAAAGCTTGAGAAGGCAAAAGTCACATGGGCGTTGGGTTCTGACATTGGTGGCGGCCCTTTTCTTTCTATGTTTGATGTTATGAGAAGCTTTGTGGATCAAAACAAAAAGAAAGGTGTCTCAGGGGCAACTTTTATAAAAGCTCTTCACCGTTCAACACTTGCAGGTGCAGAGATTATGGGACTTGCTAAGAAGGCGGGTAATTTTAAAAAGAATAAGGATGCTAACTTTATCGTTGTACCACTTAAGAAAAATCTCAAAATCAATAATGCTGAAGATGCTCTGATGAAAGTGATTACTCAGCATAAACTTGCTCGAAAGAACTATGGCACTCTTATCAGTCACACATGTTATCAGGGTGATTTTTTATTCAAGAAAAAATAGAGAGTCTACAATTCCAGCAGAACTGGACAATGATCTGACCCTTTTACCATTGGTAGAATATCAGCGCGTTTTATTTTTTTGACAAGTTTTGGACTAACAAAAAAATAATCTATTCTCCAGCCTACATTACGGTCTCTCACACCAGGCATGTTGCTCCACCATGTGTAGGCGCCAGTCTTTCCTGGGTTTAAATGGCGGAATATATCCACCCATCCGTGGGATACAAAGCTATCCATCCAGGCACGCTCAAGAGGGAGAAAACCAGTAGTTTTGTGGTTTGTCTTGGGATTAGCAAGATCTATCTCAGTATGGGCCGTATTGAAATCACCTGTAATGATCACGGGCTTTTTTTTCTCAAGTTGATTTATTTTTATCAGAATATCATCACAGAATTGCATCTTGTAAGGGACTCGGCTGTGATCCCGTGAACCATTAGGGAAATAACAGTTGAGCAGAAAAAAATCTTTTAATTCGTGAATGAGAACACGTCCTTCGCAATCGTAAACATCTTTTTCAAACTTTTTTGTGTCAAGGATTTTTTCTCGACTAAATGTACTCACACCAGAGTAACCTTTCTTAACCGCGGAACTGTGGGATATCTGGTAATTCTCTAATGTGGTCAGTTCACTCGGGAATTGGTCAAAATTGGCCTTTGTCTCCTGTAGGCATAGGATATCTGGTGATTCTTTACTGATCCATTCAGTTAATCCCTTCTTATATACAGCGCGTATGCCGTTAACGTTCCACGAAATAATTTTCACAATATTTTCCCAGTTAATTTGAAAACGAAATGCCGATAAGATGTATAATAATTTTTTTTTGAATGGTGAATGACATTCTAGAAAAAATGAATAATATTTCCCTCTCGCCACATCCTACGGAGAACACATGCGTTGCTTTAAGAACATTGCTCAGCTTATTCGCACAAAAAGAATGAATCACCCTAAGGGTTACTCTCAATCTGAATTGTCGCACTTACTTGGCTATAAAAACGGCCAGTTTATCTCAAACGTGGAGCGTGCTCTTTGTAATATTCCTCTGAAAATGTTGCGTAAAGTTTCTGAAGTTTTAGATATTCCTTCAGAAGAATTAAAGCAGGCCATTTTAAAAGATCAGGAAGAGACGCTAAATAACTATCTCTATAACCTGAAGACTACTAAGAAAGAAAAAGACGTCCAACCGGCCGTTTCAATGGCGCCTCAGTATGGTGCTACTGGTACTGATGGAATTTAGTTTTAAAAATCTCAATTTTTGAATAAAAAAAAGGCCTCTTAATTGAGGCCTTTTAGTTTTAGGTAATCTTCAAAAGTCCCTTCGGACTCTTCCGTGTCATCCTGGTACTCCACAAATGCTTCTTTCTGTGTGTCTTTGAAATGAGGATCTTCGATCTCTTCAGGTTTTACTTCCACTTCTGGCTTCACGTAAGGATCCATACCGCGATTTTCGGAGTAGGTTGAATCGATTCTATAGCGCTCAGTCTTTCGCTTCTCAAGCGTCTCACGCTGCCAAGGCTCGAGGTTAGCCTCAAAGCGGCGCAGGTGTTCAATACTATCAAAGAAGTTTTTTTCAAGACGGTAGAGTTGTCTTTCATCAACACGGTTAAAATACTCATAGTATTTACGGCGGGTGATGAGATGTTGCTCAAGGAGATTATCGTATTTAACCAGCACCTGATTTGAAGTCAGGACTCGACCATTAGGCCTTCGGCTGCGGTTATTATTCGACTGTTGCTGTCCACCGCCTCGATTATCGGGATTTTGGCGTGGCTGCTGGTGTTGTGGGCGTGGGGGCTGACTCTGGTTGGGGTTCTGGGCCTGTCCTTGCGCCTGCTGACCGTTTCCTGGCCCCGCACCGCTACGATTACCGCTCCCGCCTCTATGCCTGCGCCTGCGGTTGTTTCGGCCAGCGCCGCCTTCGGAGCCGCCTCCGCCTTGACCTGAGTTTGAATTATTTTGTGAACCTTGCATGGTTGCACCCTTTTTTTAAACTTTTTTAGTCTTAATACTATGCTTCACACAAAGATTTTGTCTAGGCGAGATGAATAAAAGGTGATCATAACCCAGGTTTCCCATATAATGGGTCCATATTTATACACATCATTGTGGAGGTTTTTGTGGCCAAGAAAAGAGTTAAAGTTGCTGTAACCGGTGCTGCCGGACAAATTGGATATGCTTTGTTATTCAGGATTGCTTCCGGGCATATGTTCGGCGTCGAGACTGAGGTTGAATTGCAACTCCTCGAGCTCGAAGCGGCTTTGCCGGCACTAAAAGGTGTGGCGATGGAGCTTGAAGACTGTGCGTTTCCACTTCTTAAAAATATCGTCTTAACTTCTGATCTGAATACTGCGTTCAAAGATGCTAACTATGTTGTTTGCGTTGGATCTGTTCCTCGTAAAGACGGCATGGAAAGAGCAGACTTACTTAAAATTAACGGAGGGATCTTCACTGCTCAGGCCAAAGCAGTTGAGAAGTCAGCCGCTTCTGACGTAAGAGTTTTCGTTGTTGGAAACCCATGTAACACTAACGCTTTAATTGCTATGAATAATGCAAAGGGTATCCCTTCAGACCGATTTTTCGCTATGACTGCCCTTGATGAGAACCGCGCTAAAGCACAGCTCGCAATTAAAGCGGGCGCAGATGTGACTGCGGTAAAAAATCTCACTATTTGGGGGAACCACTCGGCCACTCAATATCCGGATTTCTACAATGCAACGATCAATGGAAAAGCCGTAACTGATGTTATCTCTGACCTTGAATGGCTCAAGGGTGACTTTATCAAGACGGTTCAGCAACGAGGAGCTGCGATCATTAAAGCTCGTGGTCTTTCTTCAGCTGCCTCAGCTGCCAACGCTGCAATTGACGGAGTATTTAATCTTTTCACCGACACTCCGGCAGGTGAGACATACTCAATGTGCTTAGCTTCTAACGGTGAGTACGGTGTTGATAAAGGGCTTGTCTTCTCATTCCCATGCCGCACTGAGGGTGGAAAAATCAAGATCGTTGAAGGCATCAAGCACAATGAATTCGGTCAAGAGAAGTTTAAACTGACTCTAGATGAGCTTCGTGGTGAACGTGATGCTGTTAAGTCTCTCGGTTTAATCTAATTTCAAGTATTTCTGAAGGGCCTAAAGTTTAACGCTTTGGGCCCTTTTTTTTATTGTCAGAAGCCCTCCCTTTCCCTATAACAAATCTTCAAATTATCATTTTTTGCGAAGAGGTTTTTGCGATGAAAAACGTTCAGGAAACTATTAAACTTTCCGGTTTCAACAATCTGACGAAGATTTTGTCTTTTAACTTCTATGATTTTTGTATCGCTATGAATGAGCAGCAAAAACAAGATTATATTCAGTACATTCATACCAAATTTAATGCTGCTAACATTTCAGAGATCGCTCGCAATGTTTGCAACATCATTGAGGCCAATATTCTTTCTGAGACTGTTCAGGACTATGAGCCAGTCGGTGCTTCGACAATGACACTGATGTCGGATATAAAAGGTGGCGGTAACTGGGAGATTGGTTCTCAAGGCCAGGCCGCTGTTAAAATGCACTTAGATAAATCTCACATTACAACTCATACTTACCCTGATGCTTCTGATCCTGAAGGCATTTGTACATTCCGTCTTGATTTAGATGTTGCGACTTGTGGAGAGATCATTCCTCTTCGCGCTCTGAACTATATGTTTGAGGCTTTTGAGTGCGATGTTGTTTATATCGACTATGTTGTTCGTGGTTATACGCGTATGCAGAATGGTCAGAAGATTTATAACGATCACTATTTTAACTCTATTCAGGATTACATTAAAAAAGAAACTCTTGAGAAATACCAGTACCGTCAGGACATCAACATGGCCCACGACAACATCTGGCAGACTAAGCTTATGATCAAGCCCATGGGTCCTGAGAACTATCTTCTTGACCCTAAAGATATCAATCATCCGGAAATTGATCACAAAATGGAGCTTCTCAATAAAGAAATGAGAGAAGTCTTTCACTTAAACTAATGAAAGTAATTTTAGCACTCTTGATTTTGGCTTGCCCTTCGGCCTATGCCTGCAAAATGGACATGGGATTTTTTGATGTGAAGGCGAAAGCACTTCTCATCAAAAAAGAGCGTCTGAATGCCAGTGACATTGTATCTCATGAACAGACTAAGATGGATCATGATGGCAAGGGTGGGATGTGTCCTGGCCTGATGATGTTTTTTTATTCGGTGAAAGTTAAGACTCAAAAACAAAACTGTGTCTTTCGCACAAAGATGAAAGTGCTCAGAAAAGTTCAAGAATATAAAATCACTATTCTTGAAAAAAACTGTAGCAAAACTTAAGCATTAGCATTGATCAGAACGAAGCTAAGAAAAGCTGTCATAACGATTTGAGACATAATCATTGTAAATTTCATTTTCGATCTCACTTCTTGTACTTTTTCAAACTATTCATAAGATGGCACCCCCCGATTATCGTTCGGTCCGATGGTAGTGTGTCCTTTACCGAGGAAATTTTTGTCCAATGCACTTGGGGAGAGTAGTGGTGTTCCTGATGGAAACCATTATTAAACCAGATGAAATTATAGATTGAGTTATAGCAGCTCACAGAATCTCTTTTCCGGTCATTGAAATTTGTATGATTGTGCTCGCAATAATTTTCCAATAATGCAAAGAACTGTCCAAAAAGATAAGAAGGGATGAGGTAATAGATGACGAGCTTTCCGTTTAGAAATAGAAGTGTGGCGATAAAAAAGATCATCACCAAAAGCTCAGCTACCACGAGAGAGGATTGTTTCTTTGCGACTCTATACAAAGCTGGAAGATTTGTACGCAGGATCCCCAGTAAGCAATATGTGAATATATTTTCCTGTTCACCATTCTTGCCATGCCTGAATGTGGAAGAGTCATCTTTCTCGGGATGATTATTATATCGGTGATGATTTAGATGGTGGGCCCTGTACATGGAAGCTGGCATACCAAGACAAAGTGTGTTGAGTATTGAGAAAAGTCCGTTTAGTGACTGAGATTTAAAGAATGGATTATGAATGAAGTTGTGGGCGATACACTGATAATTGGTTCCTATTAGAAAAACGTTTATCAAAACTAAGATCATTAGTGTCCAGAAAGAAAGTTCCACCACAAAGGGCAATATAAGAAGCACTACCTGGAACAAGGCGAGGGCGACTAAAAGACTATCTAAGCGATGATGTTTGAACATTTCTCATAGTCTATGAGCGATCCCTGGCCTTGGGGAGGTCAGCGGTCATGTTTACAGGTGGTGTCTAATTATTTTACATCGAGGGTTTTGATTTAAAAATGGCCACGATTCCCAGATTCCTTGGGGAGAGTGGCTCATCAAAGAACTCGAGAAGCTCAACCGAATAGTTGTTTTCTGCCAGATAAATGGCCCTATCCAATAGTATATAAAGCTCCATCAGTCTCCCAAAAGCATTTCTAATGAGGCCGGCCGTGATCATTTTCCAAATTAGTTCTTGTCTTTGATTATCAGCAAAAAACCTATTTAATTCATCTCTGGAATGCTTGGGAACGATATTTATTCGGCTGAACTGCTCAAATACATAATCGCCAAAAGACTCATCGTAGAGTTTGTAGTTTGAATTCCCAAGGGAGGTGAGTTCTTTCTGATCATATTCATCGTGAAGGAGTATATGAATTGCATATCGGAAAAATTTAACTTTAAGTTTTAAATCATAATCTTTTTCATGCATCTTCCTGTGGGCCCGTGTTGCCAGTGTAAGTGCAAAGTAACTGAAAGTAACAGGGGAGGTGAGCTTCTTAGCAGCCTCAGATATATTTTGGGTCTCCGGAAATTTTTGGAGCTTTTCATAACAGCAGCCAAAGTTTATTAACCCTTTGACATTTTTCATAACGCTTGTTTTGATCTGGTGATTGGCCAGGGGGCCACAGGTATGAAGACCTAAAGTCAGCGTTTGATCATTAAGTAAATTCCGGAAAGTTTCATCCTGGCCATCGACCTTGGCATGAATGTATTTTACCTTATTGCTCTCTTGCCTNNTGCCTCTCTAATCCCGTTTTTTGCATTACCGGATCCATGTCGAGACTAAAAGTATTCAGATCGTAGTGATTGGCCAGAGACTGCGCCAGGTTGCCGATGCCACCGCCAATATCTAAAACAGTGTCAATATTGTTGGTATGGTAAAAATGGTTAACAAAAGGTGCCAGCTTCCGGATCTCGTGCTGCTTTTTCGGAATAATATGAAGAAAAGAGTTTTTTGTTTCCGGAAAGGCTGGAAGGTCGGAAATCCTGGGGATGTTGGATAGCTCTTCTATCCGGCGATAAAAAGCAATAAGAGAGGGATCTGCAATCAGACCAAAGACCTCTTTCTTTTCCAGCTTTATGACGTCTTCTTTGTTTTTAAAACGGGCCAGATCATTGAGCCATGCCTGAGGGAAATCTTTCAGAGGGTCAGGGTAGAGAAGCATGATTTCGTTTTGCCATATTCTTTGATATGGTTGAAGGAATTCTGCTATTTCCTGAAAACGTTTAAGATGATCCATTGGTAGGGGTATAACACAGCTTATGAACAAGATAAATAAAGTCGCTGTCTTTGGTATGGGAAAGTCCGGTAAAGCTGCCGTTGAACTGGCAAAAAAATATAAACAAGATCTTTATGCCGTCAATAAAGGTCCAGTAGAGAGCTGGTTTGAGGCAGAGCAACTGGATCAGATCCTCGAGCGCTGCTCTTGTTACTCCGAAGAGGATTTTTCTCAACATTTTCATAAAATGGATGAAATTGTTCTATCTCCTGGAATTCCAATCACCCATCCTGCGCTTAAAGAAGCCTTAAGGCTGGGAGTGCCCATCCTTTCTGAAATTGAATATGCCTATCGTTTTGTAAAAGAAATACCAGTTATTGGTATCACTGGTACCAACGGCAAAACCACCACTACAACGATGATTACCGAGGCCCTGAAGAAAGCAGGAAAAAAAGTATTCTGTGGTGGGAATATAGGAATCCCTTATTGTGAGCTGGCCCTGAGTCAGGAAAAAGTGGATTTTGCTGTCATTGAAGTATCTAGCTTTCAACTTGAAACTATCTATGACTTTCATCCCCGGATAGGACTGATACTAAACATCTATCCTAATCATTCGGAGCGCTATGATGATGTTCATGATTATGCCAAAGCAAAATTCAATTTACTAAAAAACATGACCTCGGCCGATAACCTCATTTTGGGTTTAGAAAATCCTTACTTAAAAGACATCGAGTCTCACCCTGCAAACAAAGACTATTTCCAAAAGGGCAATCTTCCGTCGTCATTTAGAAATAAGTTTGATTTTTCTAAAGCAAAAGTTAAAGGGGAGCATAATGAGGCCAACTTTTATGCTACCTACAGGGTTCTCGAATTACTAAATATAGAATCGTTGGATAAACTTTTTCAGGAATTTATTCATGAGTTTGCGGGAGTTGCTCACCGTCTGGAATTTGTCCTGGATTATCAAGGCCTCTTTGTTTATAACGATGCCAAAAGTACAAATACACTTGCTACAACCACGGCCATCAAAGCCTTTAATGAATCTCATTTGCCGCTTTATCTCATCCTGGGTGGAAAACTTAGAAATGAAAACGACATGGTTCTACCTGACCTTCTGCCCTATAAAAATCAAATTACACGAATCTTCACTATTGGGGATGTTGCCCAACGTCTGGTGAAAGAATTAAGCGGAGATTTTAAAGTTACAGAAGCAGGGGATTTAAAAAACGTTTTGAAGATTATTAAAGAAGAAAATTTAAAGGGAAATCTCGTCTTCTCACCGGCCTATCCGTCTTTTGATCAGTTCAAAAATTATGTGGATCGCGGAGAGAAGTTTAAACAGTGGGCGAGAGAAATTTTAAATTAGTGCTTGTTGAGATGATCGTGATAGCTCTGATCGATCGAGGCAGGGGCGCGGTCATTCATTTTGACCACTTCGCGGGAGTTATCCGCTGTCGCAGATTCAAATGAAATTTTGGCGATGAAAAACATCATCAAAATCATTACTATTGAACCTAGTTTAACTCCCATAACTCCAAACCCTTAGCTCTTTCAATCAAACTTATTTGCCTCTAAGGGGTGTATCGGCATTAACCTAAAAAACTTTAGATTTTTTCTCTAAAATCTCTCCAAGTTGTTTGAATGTTTGAAATGAAAGAGGGAGGGACGTACTTTCAGTTGGTTACAGGTGGTTCAGGATTTTCAGCAAACTCACTACGTCGCCTTCATTTTGATAAAGCCCAAACCCAAATCTTAGACGGCTTCCCCGGCGATCGATAAGAATATTTTTAGCTCTCAAGGCCTCTTGAAACGTTTCTGCTTCCTGAATTGATGATGCCTCAAAGGTGAGAAAATGCCCGTGCCACTTGATATGGCCTTGATAGAGTGGTCTCAATCCCCATTCTTTCAACTTGGATTCTTCCAGACCATTAAGAAAGACCGATTGAAGATGTTTCACATAACTATGGATGTCGCTCACTGAAATACCTGCTTCAGAAAACATATCCCAGGCAGCGTTGAATCGGTAAAATCCAGTTGGATCTTGTGTTGCCCCCATAAAGGCCATGCCGTCTGAAGCATAACCCACCTGGGCTCCCGGAGTTTTAGAAAGCTCAGCGTGTTCTGCAAACCAACCCGTAAATGCGGGTCTCCAGTCGCCATAAGGAACTACCATAAAGCCTATTCCTTCTCCACCCTGGGCGTATTTATACCCACCTCCAAGATAAAAAATTCTTCCTTCTAGTTTTGAGAGATTGGCCGGAAGAGCAGCAAATCCGTGATAACCATCAACAACAAAAAGTGTTTCTTTTGGAGTGGCCTCAACGAGAGTTAGTATTTCGTCATCAGTTAGTGCTGCCCCTGAATCAAAGAAAACCTGACTCAAAAAAACGATATCGTATTGACCTGATAGTTCATGCTTGAAACGGGATAAAAAATCTTCGCGAGCAAACACAAATTGATTTGAATCAACTTGGTTTACCTTAACTTGTGGGAGCTCCATAAGTCGCAAAAACTGCCTGCGCCAGGAGTGAAATTCATTTGTTGTGGTGAGGATCTTTAGCTCTTTTTTTCCAAGAAAAAGTGAGATTAATCGAGCCGAGAGCTCATGAGTATTTGGCGCCAGAGCGATTTGTTCCGGGTGTTTAAGATTTAAAATTGCAGCAACGTGTTTTTGAGTTTTAGAAATGACCTCGGTGAAAATCTTTCCCCATTTCTCATCGCTCAATTGTGCGCAATCGTCCCAGTAGGCAAGTTGAGCTTCGCGGGTTACATCCGGCCAGAAGTGATGAGAGTGGGCAGCAAAATGAAGTTTGCCCTCATGCCCTTTTAAAAAACGGGAGTAGTATTGTTTAGGGTTGGAAAGAGTCATATACGATATCCAGTTGGTCTTTAATATATTCCGGGAGATCTGGAGTAATATTTTTTGGTATTAAAAATGTTGAGAGATTAAATAAATCCAGAAAGGCCCGGTTTCTTTCGGTTGTGGATTTTAGATACTCGTGACCAGATGATCCGCCGGTTCCAATTTTTGTTCCAAGGATTCTTTGTACCATGATTGAATGACGGAATCTCCACGTGGTGAACTTTTCATCAATCTCGGCCAGAGAATTAAGAATTCTAAATGGCATCTGGAGAGCAGGGTAATCACGGTATAAGAAAATGAAAACTGCAGACAGCATGGCTTTTTGAGAGAGTCTCACTTTACCTTCTGCTTTCCATTGGTCAAATTTGTTTGCATCGAGAAGAGTAGAAAAAGTCTCCTGGGTCATATCGAGATTTTTCAGCTCCATCTGCTTAAGCTTCTCTGATAAATTCGGATGCGTTGAAATGATCTCCCGGTCACTCTCAAGCATCTGGTCTACTGCAATCGAGTATTCTCCCCAGAAATCATAGCCTCCGAAATCAGAAAAAGGCATTCTTGAAAGCCAGCTTTCAAGAAGCTCAAGGATGCTGACTTTTTGTTCAGTTTCTTCCAGTGTTTTTCTGTCTTCGGCTTTGAGCCTTGAAGTAAAAAACTGTTTTTCAATTTCCATCCGGTGTTCTGGTTTAATACCTAGAGTTGCTTCGATAAGACGAAACTGCAGACTTTGAAATCCTGAAGCAGGCACAAGAAAGTCTCTGAATTCCATGAAATCCACGGAGGTCATCGTTTCCATAACCTGGATCTGGTCTACCAGAATTTGCTGAATGGTTGTGACACGTTCAAGTCTGGAATTGATGACAGATAGTTCGGTTGAAGGAATAAATGGTTTTTGCATGAGCTCTCTGACTGAATCCAGTTCATGCAAAATGAGTTTAAACCAGAGCTCATAAGTTTGATGAATAATGATGAAAAGTGTCTCATCATGGGCCGGTTTACCATATTTGGTACTCTCTGGTTCCTGCGCGTTCAGAATTTTAGGCAGTTGCAGGTAATCACCATAATAAACCGGGGTCTGAATTTTCATAAAAGCCTTCACAATTTTTGAGGACGGGAGTATTTTTAGTAACGGAGAATATTGTATGAAAAAGTCCTTCAGTCTATCAAATCAAACTATCAAATCTAACATTCAGAAACTCAAAAAAATAATGGGCGAGAAGAACCTCGACGCCATGTATATTTCAAGCTTTGACCCCTTTCTGAATGAATATGTTCCCTTGCAGGATAATCACCGCTTCTATTTTACGGGCTTCACAGGCTCAATGGCAGAAGTTTTAGTGCCGGCGGAGGGAAAAGTTCGTCTTTACGTAGATGGTCGCTACCATGAACAAGCGGACCTTGAAATTGATCACGACGAGGTAGAAGTCGTTAAAAGTGCTGATTCAACAACATCTGACCTCATTAAAGATGTAACAAAGCTCAATGTGAAGCGTCTTGGATATGAATCAGACCGGACATCCTTAGGTTTTTTAAAGCGTCTTTCAAGTGCGGCCCCTGAAACTGTGGCCGTCGCAGGGGGGGAGTTAGCTAAGAGCATCGAGTTTGAAAAACTGAATGATTTAAAAGAAGTCACTCTTATCAATCGCGAATTTCGCGGTCGGGATACTCTGGAAAAAACCCGGGCCATTTTTAAAGATGGCGAGGCAATGTATCTGACAGCACTTGATACGATTGCTTGGATTACAAACTGCCGGGGCTATCACTTGCCATTTTTAAGCAGCTTTTATGCCCGAAGCCTTGTGACTAAAGAGAAAGTGTACGTGTTTGTCACTCCTGAGACTCCTGTCTCAGCGGCGGCAAAAAAAGAATTTGGTTTAGAGTTTATCGCTCTTCCTCTCAGTGATTTACCTAAAGAGTTGGAGAAAATTCAGAATACTCTACATCTTAAAAATGTCTGGTTTGATCCGGCCATGAGCAATGCTTCTGATTTTTCCATGCTCGTTAAAATTTTTGGAACAGAAAGACTTGTGGAAAAAGTAGGAGGTCTTTACGAGTGGCAATCAATTAAAGAGCCGGTTGAAATTCAGCAAATAGAAGCTTCCTTCAAGCGCTCGGATAAAGCGATCTACAACACTATAAAATGGGTTAAAGATTCTTTACGGGAGGGCAAGCGCATCACAGAGCTAGATCTTTATCATGAGACTTCAAAAAAATATGCCGAACAGGGTGCAAAAGATCAAAGTTTTAATACGATTGCAGGTGTTGGGCCTAATGGATCAATCATTCATTACGGCAGTCCTTCAGATGAGGTCATTATTAAAAAAGATGATCTTATCCTTCTGGATTCTGGCGGCTACTTTGATGGAGGATTTGCGACAGATACAACCCGGGCTTTTTTTGGTGGAACAGTTGCTGATAAACCAGATCCAAAAAAAGTTGAAATCTATACATTAGTTCTCAAAGGGCTTCTGGCCTGCGCTAGCGCCGTTTTTCCTGAAGGCACCAAAGGTATTGTCCTAGACGGTCTGGCCCGTAATCCTATGAGAAAGAAGGGCTATGATTATGCTCATGGAACAGGACATGGTGTTGGTATTCATGTTCATGAACCAGGGGTGAGAATTTCATCTATATCGAATGTTCCTATGAAGGCCGGACAAGTCGTCTCGATTGAGCCAGGAATTTATCTTCCAGGTTTTGGAGGAGTTCGACTTGAAAATATCTATCGGGTAGAGCAGCATCCAGTCCACAAGGGAATGCTTCATTTCGTAGGATTTGTGTTTATTGGTTTTGATCCGGCACTTGTGGATATGAAGCTCTTAAATGACGAAGAGAAATTGATTCTTGAGGAATATGAAGCGGAATGCTTACGCCGCGGAACAAGTCTTCGGGCGATTAAGTAACTTCAGTAATTCAAATAAAGCAATCATCAGAATTAGGGCCGCCCCCATTTGCCAAAATGGGGGATTTGACGGTGGAGATCCGTCTGCATTTGTTATCGTTCCACAACCACCAAGAAGCCCTCCGGCATCAATCTGCATAGGGTAGAGGTAGCTCACTCCCCGCATATCATCTTTCCCGAGTTTACTCCGCTGATCGACGGTCCTGAAATACATCAAAGCCGCTTTATCTTCGGTATGGCCCAGGCCGATAGCGTGACCAATTTCGTGAGCAAGAACACCAATTTTATCTGAGCGGCTTAGATCGTCGAAAATAGTTTGGGCCGTTTCGTTGATGATAATTACTGCGCCGGCAATTTTTCTTCCGGAGAAATTATTGGGAACAGTGACTGCAAGAACGCTTGAGCTGCCGTAGTTTGTTCCCAGATCATTGCAGGCAATGATGATATCTTCAACAGGAGCAATGACATTTCCGGGTGCAGAGTTTATGCACGAATCATCTGTGGGAGCGCAAAGGCGGCCATGGTTAATATTATTAGTTGCCGTACTGAAGCCACCATTTTTAAGAACTAAATTCGAAGTCGGAACATTGTTCCAGAATTTTATAGCAGGGCCGATTAAAGATTTTAATTCATAAACAGTCATTCCTGCCTGAGCACAATTTGTATTTTCATCGACAAAAACAGTTACCTTATGATTTTTAAATGATGAGCCAAAATTATTATTGAGTGTGTAAGCAAAGAGGTTTGTGGTCATAAAAAGGCAAAGGAGGATAAATTTCATTATTGTTTCTCCCAGTAGTAAGTCAAAAACAATGTGTAGGAAAGCTGCCGCCTCTCTTCTTTAAAAACTGAGTAAGTATAGGTTTGAAGTCGTACGGCATAATTTTCAAACATAAACTCCACTCCTGCATCTAGGGTGTTATTAATGCTGGAGCGGTTTTCGTCGGGGTAGTAAAAAGTCGATGTCCCGTTACCGTTTCTTTGCTTACTTTTTCCACCACGACCATGCTGATTCATGTGCATGATCCCTGTTCCTAAACGAAGTCTCAGCCAGCTTAGAGGGTCGTAACCAAAATCAAAGCGGTACATGAAGGTGTTGATGATAATATTTGATTCTTCAATCAATTGAGGCATCACCCAATTGAACTCAGGGAAAAAGCCAAATTCCTGATAAATAGGAAGATTAAAACCCAGTCCAATGGCCGGAGCAAAATCAATTTTACGCAGCCCGCCTGAGGCGTCATTTTGGAGGCCGTTGTAGAACTCTGTATGGTTTCCGAGATTGAAGTAGATGTTTTTAAGGCGTGAGAAGCCTTCTGACTCTGCCAAAGCAGGTGCGCTAAAAACGAAGCTAATAAGTAGGACCATTATCTTTCTGAGCATGTCTAATGACGCTATCAAATTTCCTAGGCAATCGCTATCATAGACCTACTAAATTTTTTGGAGATTTCTATGTTCGAGAATTTTAAAGTCCCTAAGGAATTAATCCCTTCAGACCCACGTTTTGGCGTGGGGCCCTCACTGATTCCTGTAGAAGCTGTAGAAAAACTGGCCAAAACCGGGACAGAACTACTTGGGACAAGTCATCGTCGCGAATCAGTCCGTAATGTTGTGAAAGAAATGCAGGAAGGATTTCGCAATTATTTTAATCTTCCTTCTGATTACGAAGTTGTCATAGGCAACGGGGGCGCAACTCTTCTGTGGGACATGATCGGTCTAGGACTTATTGATAAGGCCCCGTATCATTTCATCTGTGGGGAATTTTCCGATAAATGGTTTCGAGCGAACAAAAATATTCCCTGGCTAAAACCTGAGGCAACGAAAGTAGAGTTTGGTAAAGGGATCAATCCTCAATCACAAGAAGGTTTTGATTTTATGGCCTGCACTCTTAATGAAACTTCAACGGGTGTCATGCTGACTGATCTTCCAACTTTGCCTGTTGATTCTCTTCTGGCCATTGATGCGACCTCTGGAGCTGGTCAGATTGCCATTGATTTTAAAAAATCAGATATCTATTACTTTTCTCCCCAAAAAGTCTTTGCTTCCGAGGGAGGATTTTATGTCATGATTCTCTCACCAAAGGCCATTGAGAGATTAAATAGAATTTCGAAAGATTCCGCTCGCTTCATACCTGAATCGATGAAGCTCACCCATGCTCTGGATTACTCCAGAATCAATCAAACTTACAATACTCCGGCAATTTCGACGATTTTCTTTTTAAATGAGCAGGTCAAACTCATGAACAAGTTAGGCGAAGCAGAGGTTGTGAAACTTGCGCAGAAAAAAGCAGCGTTGATTTACAACTGGGCCGAAGAGAAATCCTATCTAAGTCCCTTTATCGAAGAAAAAAAATTCCGCTCCCAAGCCGTGGCCACAATTGATATGGATCCCAAATTTAATGCCGACCAACTGGCCAATGTTCTTCGGGCCCAGGGAATTGTCTATGACATCGATGCCTACCGAAAACTAGGTCGCAACCAATTCCGCATCTCTCTTTTCCACAATGTGAGTCTTGAGAATTTGGAGAAACTCACCCGGATTATAAGCCTGGCCGTGGAATCGAACAGTCCGTAACCCTCTGAAAACGGGCAAAATTAATATTCTGGACTCATTTAATCAGACTTCGTGACCGATAGGATTTCACGGAGCAAAACAATGAACCCCTTTTATATTTTAAGCCTTCTGATGCTAACAGCTGCCTGCGGGAATAAGCTTGCTTCCTCCGGCCTTGAGATGGGTAAAACCACAAAGGCCGAAGCTATCTCCAAAGTGGGTCTTCCTGAATCAGAAGAAGATCTTCCCATGCCTGATTCTAAAATTATGAATTATGCTGATGGATCCAAAATTCAGCTTAAAGGCGATATTGTCGTCAATCTCTTCCGTGATCCTAAAAAAGATCAAAAGCTCGTTCTATGGTGGAAGCATAAGTTTAAAGATTGTGTAACGACTTCAAGAACTCTTCCTCAACCTCCGGGATCCCATACTCCACCAGAAATAGAATTGTCTTGTCCCGCGGAAGGGGTCTCTATCATTTATACGGAAGGCGCTGAATTTGTCGGCCGGGTGGTAGAATTTGAAAAATAATATGAAATTTTATTTATTGATATTACTTGCGGCCAGTTGCTCACGTTCAAATGATTACCCAAGTATGCTGGGGTTACTTGAAAAGAAAGCAAGTACTGATGAATTCCTGATTCATAGAAAACTTGCCGCTGAAAAAGATGCCTGTTTTCAGGATATATTTTCAGTCGACTTAGTTAAGGCAGAAATCGCCGACCTGGAGAAAAAACACTCTTCAGGAACAAAGGTTCGAGGAAAGTGGAAGCATATTAACCTGGAAGATATACCCATTCCACAGGCAAACTTTTTAAAAAGCTATGGCGATGAGATGGGCTACATTGGTGAACCCGATCGTTTAGATTATTCAGCATGCAAGGATGTGCCGTGTATATATAATGTTGTCTATGGAAAACCTGATGATGTTGCTGGTTACGTTCATTACCTTTGGTATTTAAAGACGGGAAGTCATTTAATTGCCGCCAATACTGTTCACAATAACAAAAAGGAACCTACCCCCGGTATTTATAATGGAAAGCC
>DLGL01000074.1:38437-40539 GCA_002482685.1 Bacteriovoracaceae bacterium UBA7695
ACTTTCTTCCTACTTATACCGACCTAAAGAAATCTATGCGTTTTGGCGCCTTCTAAAAATGATGGATGTTCCACACCCGTCATTAAAAGGAATTGCGATCTATCGAGTTCCGCAAGGCAACAGTTTTGAATCTATCGCTAAGACTGCGGGGTTTGGAGAAACTTGTGGTCTGGCCTGGAATTCAGGGCAAATAGCCTTGCAGGATCTGTGTTTACAGGTTTATGAAAATAAGGATCAAGGAAGCTTCTATGATTCTGTGGCCCACGAGCTGGCCCATCAGATCGATTATTTTGAAGGCCAAAAAGACGGAAGAGTTTATCGATCCGATAAACAGGATTATTTAAATATTGCTCACATAAGACTTGTCCGGGAATACAAAAATGAAGCGGGCAAGACAGTCAAAGAATGGGCAACCTTGCCAAGTATCAAACCAGTTAGCTCTTACGCCAGAACATCTCCAGCGGAAAATTTTGCAGAAACCTTGGCAATTTTCCGGACGAGAGGATCGCATACTAAGAGTGCAGTTTCAACTTCTCAATGGGAATTTACTTCGCAGAATTATTATAGTGGCAAAAAATTTGATAAAGAATCATTGATGAATACCTGGCTTGAGCAGGAAGCCTCTTATATTTCTCAAATGAGCTTTAAAGCAGTGGCTGAGTGCCACAAACCTCTTCAAACGAGGGCTTCTACATTTTTTAATAAGAATCAATTCAGCGCTCCTTTATCGGCTGCCACCTTAAACTGCCTGGGTTATAGAGGAGCAGAGATCGCTAGAGATGTTAAAATCAAGCTTAAAGTAAGAGATCCTGACGCTTGTGAAAGCTTTTTTGATTACAACAAAGCTGGAACCTGGGAGTCCTTAGCGAAACCCAGCATAGCAACGATGATGAACAGATATCTCAAAGAAGTCCAGGCCGATCCTAACTTCTTTGCAAGGGTGCAGGAATTTATCAACAAAATTTCAGACCGCGATATTGCGAATGAAGCTTATTTAAGTTGTCCGAAATCTAACGAGGAAGACTCGTGCTATTCGGATGCTGTCCTGAAAGAAGCCACTTCAAGGCTCAAAAGACTTAGTATCCCGGAATACCAAATTGAGGAACTGGCGAATTTATACTTATCAAGCCACTCTTTTACTGAAACAAAAAATTATATTAACACCTATTATCGATCTTTTATTGCTTCTCACAAAGCTGCCATTGATCAAGAGGCCAAGGCCCTCTACGCTCAGTGCGAAGCTGAAGAGGTGAGTGATGAGGCGTCTCCAAGTGGTAAATATTTCACCATCAATGATGGCTATATGGTGAGCTCACTTTATAATTGTCTCAATTCTCAGTTCCCTTCATTTGTTAAACAAATCGTTAAAAATCTGGCGATTGATGAAATGAGAGTTCAGCATCCCAAGGAGGAGTCGATCTTTACTCAGGAGGTCTCTCCCGAGTTAAGAAGAAGCTTAAATTCTCTCTATCAATCTAAAAAAGAAAAGGAGGCAGAAAAAATAAGTGAGTTTCTTGAGAACGAAAATGGTGATCTTCGCCGTCAAATGCTGAGTGACTTTAAGTGGGTTAAGAATGATCTTATAGGAGACAAATCTTTAAAAGAATGCGTCAGAATTGCCGTATTGAAAGTGAACTTCCCTCTTAGGTATCAAACCAGAACTAAATCATTTGGACAACTTGCTCAGAAAGCTTGTGAAAATTTTCAAAATACAACTGAGTACAATAGCTGGTTGGAAAACTCGAAAACAATCTTTGCTGACCGTACTGTCGCAGGGCTTGAAGAAAAAATTCTCGAGCTAGCGATGAATCACTCTAAGGTGTGTCTTACCAGATTCCCCGCCGATACGAATTTAAACCGTGTGAAGTTTAAAGTTGAAAGGGAGGCATGTTTAATTGATGAGTGGCCAAAACTTGAAGAGACTGCAATCTCTCTTTTTGAACAGGATCCACTAGTTATCAAATTTAAAGTTGACGTGAAGGCGGTCAAGTCTGAGCTTGGTTCTTCCCGCCGTCGCCTGCAGCTGAAAGTTTTAAAAGAATTTCTTTAATCTTTTAAATCTTGTATCCATCCAGGAATTGTTTTTTGAAGTCGAGGAAGCG
>DLGL01000074.1:40583-61202 GCA_002482685.1 Bacteriovoracaceae bacterium UBA7695
CGCGCCCGGGTTGCCATTGATTTATAGAATGAAATGTTATGTGCCGTCGCAAGAATTTGGCCCAGGATTTCGTTAGAATCAAAAAGGTGTTTCATATAGGCACGCGTGAAGTTGGTGTTCACATAATCTTTGAGATTCGGCTCGATCGGAAAAAAATCACGACGGTAATTTTGATGCTCGATGCGGATTTTACCGCGGTTAGTGAAAAGCGTTCCACCACGGGCAAATTTCGTTGGGATAATACAGTCACTCATATCTATCCCATTCTCCCAGATCATTAACAGATCTTCCGGCATTCCAACGCCCATGACGTACCGAGGCTTATCTTTAGGCATTAGCGGAGCTGTGAACTTCACAACCTTGTGCATATGTTCCGGACCTTCACCTACTGAGACTCCACCGATAGCGTAACCAGGAAGATTTCGACTTGTGACTTCTTCAATACAGATCTCACGATACTTATCGTAAACTCCCCCTTGAACAATTCCAAAGAGTGCTTGATTCGGTTTATTCCAGGCCGCGATACAACGATCCAGCCAGCGGTGGGTGCGGGCAATAGACGTTTCGACATATTTTTCCGTTGCGGGGTAGGGAATACACTCATCAAAAGCCATCATAATATCTGAGCCAAGATTTTGCTGAACCTGAATTGAAATTTCAGGAGTCAAAAGAACGTTCTCACCTTTTGCACCTTTGAAGTTCGCTCCTTCTTCGGTGATAGAGTTTTTTTGAAGTGAGAAAACCTGGAATCCACCTGAGTCAGTAAGAATAGGTCTGTCCCAGGCCATAAACTTATGAAGTCCACCGGCCTTAGCTATGAGTTCTGATCCTGGGGTGAGATGCAAATGGTAAGTGTTGGAGAGGAGAATCTGAATACTCATATCAATCAGCTCTTTGGGCTGAAGGGCCTTTATCGCGCCATGAGTTCCTACGGGCATAAAAACTGGAGTTTCAATATCACCATGAGGCGTATGTATGATTCCGGCGCGGGCGCCACAATGTTTATCTACGTGTTGGAGGGTGAATTTAAAATGCTCATTAACTTTTGAACGGACATCAGAACTCGAATTCATAAAAGAACTATCCTCGGCATAAATTGTTTTCCAGAGGCATAAGCCCCGGCGTTTCCAGTAAGGAATATAGTATGCGCCGACCTTACCAAATCCTTTTACCTTTGTTTAGCCTTTTCCTGGTGAGGGTAGATCTTACAGACCTCGCACCATTGGTCTATGAGGTGGAAGTTATTAAGGTTTATGACGGCGATACTCTGCTTGTGAAGAGAGGTGCCCTCCGGATTAAAGTCCGACTTTCTAAGATTGATGCCCCTGAAAAAACTCAGCCATTTGTTTCCGGAAGAAAGGGGGCCGGGGTATTGGCCCATGAATGTTTAGTCCGATTATTACCTTCCAAACCACAACTCGTTGTTGAGGGTGTGGATATTTACGGGCGAATTCTTGGTGATGTAGGAGGGATGAGCTCAGAGCTTATCAAATCTGGATGTGTGGGGTTGTATCCCCATGCGAAGTTTGAAAACCAGCAGCAGAAGTACAAATTTCTAAGAGAATTTTATAAGGCCAAAAGACTCAAAAAGGGACTATGGGCCTTTGGCGGAATTGAGCAGCCAAAGGCCTGGAGAAAGAAAAATAAACATGTCTTTAGAAGGCGAACCTGACTCCTGCGGTTGCACCAATCAGATCATTTGAAAGGGATTTATCCACCTGAACAAAAACTCGTGTCCATGGTAGGTTAAACTGCATACCTGCAAAGGCGCGGTAGAGTAGTGGGTCCACTTTTGCAGATACATTTATGTTCGCTCTGGGTCTGACCTGGATATCTCTCTGAGTACCGCAAGCAACACCACCGGTACAGGCAACGGTAGAGTTGTTCCCGTTAAGTTTTCCCTTTCCCTTAGCTTCGCCCATATTGTAGTCAAGGCCCAGACCAGTATAAAGACTTACAAAATATAAAAGTTGGACATCAGTTGAGATGGCCAGAGGAATTGAAGTTGTTGAGGCCAGAATTGAGGCTTGCGGAGATCCGGTAATGGTCCCGCTAATCGTTTCACCTGATCCAGAAACTGTTTCACTGATAGTTTCTTCAATATCAGTTTTAAAATCAAATTCTGTACGGTTAAATTCAATTCCAAAAGTAAACTTAACACCACCCCATCCAAGGGCCTTATTGCCTTTACCCTGGACCCAGTCATACCTCATATGCGATCCAAAGGAGAGCATATCAACTCCGATGGTGGTTTTCTTTCCCTCATCATCCTGAGTTTTTCTGTTATATGAGTAACTCATAAAATTAATATAGAGGTTTAAGCGGTCTGTTTCCATTCCAAGAATTTTCTCTGCATCCAGAAAGCCTAGATTCACACCCACCATGACTCCGGGAGCGATACCAACTCCTGAGGCCGGGCTATCAGTCCCCTCAGGCTTTTCCAGGTCAGCACCTAAACCAACTCCAGCTCCGATCAGAAAAACACTCATGTTTGAGGCATAATCCGTTCCGATACCTTTTCCCGCCATCACTGATGAGTTGGCCATCCCCTCCATCAAGCGGTCAGGAGCTCCACTAGGGAGATCTTCATTGATCTTATTCTCTGCCTTGAGAATTTCTGCATCAAGCGCATTTTTAACCAGCGTGTTGGTAGGGTTGCCGTTGTCCAATCCATCGTAATCTGTGACTTCTATGTCAAAGATCTGAGCATAGGTCGGGATGGAAACGACGAGAGCGACCAGGAGCATGAGCAGCTTGAGAATCATGGCTTATTTCCTTCAAAGGGGAGGTTTTAAAAACTCACTCCAGTTTACTCTCTAATTCAGCGGCTTTAGAGGTAGAAATATTTACCATTCAGACTGACAAACTCCACTGGGGGTGATACCCAGAGGCTTTAAAATTAAGATATTGCGTCTTTAGTTAGCTCTTAAAGGAATTCCTATGGCTTTTATACATGTACCTCTCCACCCAGGACTTGAAGCTTTCTTCAAAGAAAATGGACTTAAAACTGCCACGGCGATCCAAAAAAGAGTGATTCCTGAGATCCTTGATCGGAAATCGATCATCGTTTTATCTGAAACCGGCTCAGGGAAAACTCTCTCTTACGCCCTTCCTATTTGCAGCAAGATCCGAACAAAAGAAGATGAAGGATTTAAAAATACTCTCAAAGGTGCACCGATTGCGATGATCGTTGTTCCAACCCGAGAGCTGGCTACACAAATTTATCAGGTCTTTAAAGGCATCTCTCACCATACAAAACTTCGTGTGCGTGATCTTACTGGTGGAGACACTAATGCCAAGATGAAATCAGTTGCCAATAGTACTTATGAAGTTTTAATCGCAACACCTTCAAGAATTAAAAGTGCACTTAGGCACCGTGAACTTAGTTTGAATCAACTTCAATACGTGATTTTTGATGAAGCTGACCAGCTTTTCGATATGGGGTTCAAAAAGGATCTTGATACCATTATTGAGCATTTTGACATGAACATGACTCAGTTTGGTTTTATCACCGCTACTCTTCCAACAGAAGTTGAGCAATATATCACTGACAAATTCCCCATGATTAAGTTTGAGAAAATTGCAGCGGGGGCCGACTCTCATGCACCCCAGAGCCGTATTGAGACTTATAACGTGAGTGTGACTCCCGCCGAAAAAAATATGGTCGTAAAAATGTTTATGGAGCAGCAGGCCCAGGGACGAGGAATCATTTTTACTAATCAGAAAAATCAGGCAGAAGAACTCTATAAATATCTTTCTGAGAAAATGCCGAAACTTAAAATGAAGCTTCTTCACGGAGATTTAGAGATTAAAGAACGTGAGTCTAATACGAAGTCATTTGTGGATGGAAAGGTTCAGATCCTCGTAGCAACAGATATTGCTGCCCGTGGGATTGATATTAAAGATCTTGTCTGGGTTGTAAATTACGGACTTCCTAAAACTGCCATCTACTACCTCCACAGATGCGGTCGTGTGGCCCGTGGTGGGAAGAAGGGAATGGTTTACAATCTGGTTGCTCCTCACGATTCAAAAATGATTGGTCAGATTAATGCGGCCATTGCAAATCAACGTCACTTAAATCTCGACGTTATACCTGAGGAAAAACTTAAATCTCAGGAGCAGAAAGTTGTTAAAAAAGTAGAGCCTAAAAAGCCTGCTTCATTCCGTGGAAAATCTGAGAAAGGGACGGGTAAGAAAAACCTGGTGGATCGCCGTGGTAAAACAGTTAAGCCTGCCGGGCGGGGAAGAGCTGCAACGGATACCGATTATAAGAAAGGAATTTCTGAAGCTCCGGCCAAACGTAACCGTGGTATTAAGCGCCGATAAAATCCTGAATCTGGCTTCGAAGTTTGATAGTGTCTTCATAACCCAGATCCATTAAAGGGATCGTGTAGGACTGATCAAAGGCCAGATAACTTAAGAGATCCAGCCCTTCATTATTTGATACGCCAATACCTTTTAAGAGGTAGCGCAGAGATGTTGGTAATTCGTTCGACAATCTTTCAGTCATTTTACCTAAATCCCGGGATGGCCTGAGCATAAGGATGGGAATCATCTTAAATCCATCTCTGTGACCTTCTTTAATAAGATTATTCACTTTAGCCATCCTCTCCACATCAGCTTCCAAAGAATCCAAAAAGATGGCGTTCATCATGACACCTGTGATTTGGCCGATGTTGGGATTTGCAAAAGGCGAAAAGGCCAGATCCTGCATACGCTGTTGATTGTGTGGGTAGCGTACGCCTATGGCGATAATTTTATCAGAGCCAAGGTGAATTGCTGGTGACAAGGGCGTGGTCTGACGAATGCACCCATCTCCATAGAAACTTTCTCCGACCTTAACCGGGGGAAAGAAAAAGGGGATGGCAGCTGAAGCCATCAAGTGATTAATATTTAAATCTTCTCTTGAAGAGAAGCGATCACTCCGTGACCAGTCACTGATCTCAGGAGAGCCTTGATAAAAAATAACATTGCTTCCGGAGTTATAGTTGGTGGTGGAAAGTGCCACGCCGTGAAGAACATTGTCGGCCATATTCTTTTGAATCTGGTGGAAATCAATTTCTCTCATGAGAAGTTTTCTTAAAGGCTCAGTATCCAGTAAATGGTTTATGCTGCTGCCTTTAGAAGTTAACCCACCAAGCACGGTTCCACCTAACCAGCGCATACCAAGCTCAGAGATGGTTTTGGCCCGTAGGTCGTAAACATTTTGCGGTTTGAGTCGCTTCCAAAGATCCATTAAATTTATGGTTGCAACATCCCAGTCATTCGCATGACAGGCAAGATAGGTCGAGTTGATGGCACCTGCAGAATTTCCGGTAATGACGTCAAAGAGGTGATGGTCTTTCTTTAGTATTTCATAAATCGCGCGGACAACGCCCACTTGATAGGCCGCTCGGGCCCCTCCACCAGTCATGACTAAACCTAGTTTAGATCCCATGCCTTATTATGCCAAAATTCACAGAACTTGCACGAGGTTGTTACTTAACTGTAATGCTCCGTTAAATCCATCACCCGTGAGGTAGAGCCCCGGCCCGACTTCAAAAAAGGATTCCGAAAACGTTTTAAGTGGCTGTGAGTAGCGCCATTTTTTTAATTCCTCTTTCCGGATAGAGAGTTTTTTAAAGGGAGAGTTCCGTATTAAGGTGCGCATGAAAATAAGAATGTTCTCATCACTCTCATTGAATAGTTTTTCTGAATCTGCAGCAGAAATTTCCAGCACTAATCCCTGAGGATGGAGTCCACGCTCACGCATGAGATGGAATCTGTGACCACCAATCTCCTGAGAAAAAAACTCCTCTGGAATATTCTCAAAGACTCCCAGGTAAATGAGGGCCTTAGAATATTGAATGCTTTTCAGAGGGGAATCAAGGGGAAGAAGGTGATTTTGATCAAGAAGCTCACAAGCCTGAGGAAGCGGGGCCGTGATGATGAGTGATCTGCATAATACTTCCATCCCTTCTTCTGTAGAAATTTTCCAGAGATTATTTTCTCTGTGAATCCGGGTCACCCTTTGTTCTTTTAAAATTCTTAAATCTTTTGCATAAATTTTGGCCAGCTGGTTCATCCCACCAAAAAAAGCCTGTCCTCTTAGTGAATCAAAAAAAGTTTTAAGAGAATCTTCAAATCCTGGTACAACTTTCAGGAAAGGAGCGCCATGATCAAGACCTAGATTATCTATTCGTCTGGTGGCCACCCGCCCTCCGAGACCTCTGGATTTTTCGACAATGAGGCAATCCTTTCCTAGCTCTTTTAGTGCTCTGCCAATAGTGAGACCTGTCAAACCTGCCCCTACTATAAGGATATCTTCAATTTTTATACTCATAACTCTATGAATAACTCAGAATGAAGCGGGTTGATACTTACACCTTCTCCCTGTCTAAATTTTGTATATACTTAAAGGGGCAACCATCTTTAATTGAACTTAACCTCTTGATCCTCTCGGGATTATGATGGTTAAAATTAAAAAAAGGCTATTTCATGAGAGTCGTAGTTACAGGCGCAACCGGATTTGTTGGACAAGTGGTCGTTAAGCAATTGCTCCAGGCCGGATGTGAAGTTGTTATCCTAACCAGAAATGTAGCGAGAGCTGCAATCTCTTTGGGAAGTTCATGTAAATATTTTCAATGGGACGATACAAACAGTCTTCCACCTCTTGAGGCTTTGGATGGTAGTGATGGAATTATCAACTTAATGGGCGAGACCATTTCGAAGCGTTGGGATGAGCAGCAAAAAAAGAAAATTTATAATTCACGCATCAACGGAACGAGACGTTTAGTTGAAGCCATTGAACAACTGGCCCAAAAGCCTAAAGTTTTTGTTTCTGCGTCTGCAGTCGGAATTTATGGAAACAGAGGATCTGAGAATCTTGATGAGTCTTCAACTTTGGCCGACGATTTTTTAGCGAAGGTTTGCAAAGACTGGGAGAATGAGGCCAATAAGGCACGCAATCATGGTTTGCGTGTTGTCCTTATCAGAACGGGAGTAGTGATTGGTCGCAATGGTGGAGCACTTGAAAAGATGCTTCCTATTTTTAAACTTGGCGCCGGAGGACCGGTTGGTTCCGGAAGTCAGTACATGAGTTGGATTCATATTGAAGACCTGGCCAATATGTATGTTGAGGCCCTTAAAAATGAAAATGTTAAAGGCGCTCTTAATGGAACAGCTCCTTACCCAGCTACCAATTCTGAGTTCAGTAAAATGCTGGGAAAAGTTTTACGCCGTCCAGCCTTCATGCCTGCACCTGAATTTGCGATGAAATTAGCTTTTGGAGAAATGTCGCAAATTCTTCTGGAGGGGCAGAAGGTCCTACCAGCGAAATTTAAAGAACAACAGTTTCGTTTTCGGTATCCAACTTTAGAAATGGCGCTAAAAGAAACCGCTTATTAAGATTTCTCAAGGCATTTAGTGCAGAGCTGTGAGCAGAGCTCTGCAAGATTTTTACTCATCGTGAAATTATCTTAAGATTGATTTCTACTATTCCAGCTATTTAAAAATGCAGCACTAAATTATTGTATGTCAGATCATCCTCATTGTTTGAGATTGCGACAAGAGTTATAACTTTGCGTCGAGAATACTTTCAACAAGGAAGAAAAATGAAAACTGTTCTAGTCCTATCTTTGACAACTCTTCTATCTGGTGTCGCTCATGCTGATCGGTTTGAAGAAGGGAATAGTCCTATCTTCTTCAAAAAGATTTCTGGTACCGATTTGATTACAAATTTCAAACAACTGCCTATGACAGGATCGCAGATTGATGATCGGTATGGCTGGTCTGAGACTTACTGGCCTTCTAACGTAGGTGGCATCGCTTACCGTTGGAGTCACCCGAATCCTGAACCTTTTAAGTATAAACTCCTCTCTAAAAGTGAACTCATGAGCATGAGTGCACAGGAACTCTCACAGCTTTCTCCAGCAGAAATGTATGATATCGCCATGGGAGATTATAGTTACACCCTGACAAAAAGAGCTTTAAGTAGCTATTCAAGACGTGATCTTTGGTGGGAAGGGATTTGTCACGGATGGGCACAGGCCGCTACCAATTATCCTGAACCTGCAAAAGTTGTTGTGACTAATCCAGATGGAATAAAAGTCTTGTTTGGCTCTTCAGACGTTAAGGGTCTTCTGGCCATGCATGAAGCCTATAACTATGGGGGCTCTTACTCATTTACCGGTCGACGTTGTAAAGTAAACGGTAAGGTTGAGGGTGAAGGTGATAATCGTGATGCAAATCCAAATCCTCCGGCACCAGAGCTTGCTAATACCCCCGATTGTAAAGACGTCAATGCTGGTGCTTTTCATTTAGTGATCACAAATATGCTTGGTATCCATGGTCGTGGATTTGTCGCTGATATCGATAGATTTAATGATGTCTGGAATCAGCCAATTACAAGTTACGTAACGACGATTACAGGTGAAGAAGCGCTGACAGAAGCTGATGTCGCTTCCGGGATTGCCCGCAAGGTAAGAGTCTCAACAAAAATGACTTACGGGGAAGAATTAAAATTTTACACTCCAGAAGCAGCGGCCACAGGTGCCAGAAATTTTGTTTCTAAAGAGCCTGTCACTGGAACAGTCCATCAGGAATTCAGAATGAAGCCCTACGAGTACATCCTGGAGATAGACGGATCAGGAAGAGTCGTTGGAGGTAGCTGGCTCACTGAGACTCGTCCAGACTTTCTGTGGATGTATGAGCGCTCTAAGAACTTCAAAAACTCTCCCATGCCACTAGGTGGTTTGGGCAAGATCTACAAACCCATCAGACGCTAAAATAAGAAGCCACCTTCGGGTGGCTTTTTTTTGTCCAATAAAAAAAGCCTCTTCAAATTAATGAAGAGGCTTTTTTATTATTACACGCGTCTGGTTGATTAATTAGAGGCTACTTCGGCTTTCTTTTCAATGACCCCACAAGCGATGGGAATCGAAATATCTTTAGGTTGACCGTTAACCGGGCCGATCGTAGCAGGAAGGTTTTTATTGGATGTGCCCATCACAATAATAACTTTGCCTTCAAGAGACAGATCTTTTCCTAAGTTGGTTGAAACTTCTGAAACTGAAGCTTTTTGAAAATAAGTGAAGTTACCTTTAGGGAAAACACTTGGTTCATTAACAAGTGCCAGGTTGTTGTCCAGGGGCAAGTAAGCTTCTCCTGAAACTCTCAGGCTTTCATTGAAATCTACATAGCCATCCTTATTCAAATCATTTTCCATCCCGGGACAAACAGAGCCCACGTGAATGTTCTGCATGTGAATGACATTCGCAGAATCATCAAGCCATGACTTAACGGTAACCTCATCCCCATTAACTGAAATATCTGTCACACCATTCGGTACCCAACCATTCAGGGTAAAATTGTAGGGTCTTAGAATGGCCTTATACTCACCGTCAGTAAGTTGCATTTCCTGGCGGGTAGGTCCGTTTGAGCTGCTTGAACTACTTCCGCCGCAAGAGGCTAATGTTAAAAGGCATAATACGGGAAAAATTTTATTTGAGTGTTTCATAAGTTCTCTTTTTTAGTTAGGTGTTAAAAAGCTTCGCTGTAGGCCGCATTAATTTCGCCTTGAGAGAATTGAGTCTTATAGCGACCTTGCTCCTGCGCCTGAAAGTCTGCTGGCATCCAGTTGTACATTGAATCCACTCTCACATAGCAGTCTTGAGACTGGTCCGCTCGCAGATCATAGTCTGAGAATTTAATGAGAGGTAAGCAAGCGCGTTTACTAAAGACAAACTGATCGGTCCATTCTTTTACAGTCAGCGGTCTTCTGTTGAACATATAGTCCAAGACTCTGGTTTCCGTTCTTCCTTCATTAACTGCTAAAGCAGGGGCGACATGAAACCACCACTTAAACCGATGACGGTTGATGTAGGAAGCTGTAAAGAAAACAAAAGCTTTTTGCGATTTAATTCCATTCTTCTTAAATTCCTCGCTGGCCCAAACATGGGCGCGGTTAGAGCATTCAGAAGATCTTTTATAATTTGAATTTAAACGGTTAAAAATTGCTGTTGCCGCCGCGTAGTTAGCAATAAGAGTAGGTTCATATGCTGGAGGTTCAACCGCTATAGACTGAAGATTTTTGCGACCATCATCTGTAAAACCGATAGATTTAATTGAAATGAGATTTTGCTTACTATCAACCTTTGCCTCTACCAGATCAGTTTTTGAAATGAGAGTAGGATCCATCGACAGCTTTTTATTAGCTGCAGAAGAAAATGCCACTCGTCCGTTCTGGAACTTGATCAGGTAAGAGCCGTTGGTTTCTTCTACCGAATGAATAGAACTTTGCACGGTGTCTGCTACCACCGAACCTGCACTGGCACTTAACAAAATACAAAGAGTGATAACCTTTTTCATTGAGCCTCCATTTTGCTCTTAAAATATCTGATGACTCATGTATCGTTTTCGGAGAGTCATTGCCTAGGAGGCGCACCATATCTTCATTTCAAATTGAGGTAGCATTAAAGGTTTCTTCAAGGTTCAGTGAGGAAAGCGTTAGGCAGGGGAAGAGATTTAGGATTAAACTTAGTATATGAAAAATTTATTAATTGTTTGTGTGGCGCTGCTTACTTCTTGCACTAAAGAGGTCAAGTACAGCAAAGAGGAACTTTACTCATTGGCCAAGGCTGCGGACTCGTCGACAACTTTTATTATCCCCAAAAGTATCAGCCAGGGTGTGCATTGTAGTGATTATCCAGAGGGCTGTTTATCGGCCCACATTGTTCAAGTGAGTCGACTTGATTTAATTGCAGTTGAGTTTGCTACCGAAGATCAGGCCATCTATGCGGCCAAAAAATTGCGTGGCTATTACATTCGAAATTGGCTGCTGGATGACGTGACGGGAGAGCCTGTATTAGAAAATTTTGCAGGCAATTTACTTAAGGCCAAAAAACCTTAGGAAAATGCCCTCGAAATGAGTGAGTTTTAGTTTCCAGGTTTCATTTAATTTACTGAACTCTGGACTAAGATGAGTTTGTTCATCGAGAGTTTTATTGAATAACAAAAGCCAGCGACCAAGTTCTCCACGTTTAATATTTAATGGCATGTGAACTTTCAATACATCAAATGGTTCTGTTATAGGCCTGGTCGAGATGCCAAGAAGTTGAAGTTCCCAAAACGAAGCGATCCTGGGGATATGAGTCTCAAAATCCTGGATGATGCGGAAATGATAGCCTATAAGAACATCATTTTTCGCCTTCTCATAGAAAGCATGGACGACTTTAAGAATCCATTCAGCATCACTCATAAAGGCATTGTAAGTTGTGGAAGGCGTGAAGAGAAACTTTGTAAAAGTGTTTTATACTGAAAACCCTGTTCCAGAAAAAATTTCAGATCTTCTTTTTCATCAAAAACAATTTTTGTACCCGAATTAAGCATGTGACATTTTCGGGCCTCGGGCATTTCAAAAAACTTTAAGAGTGCATACTGGGTGTAAATTTCATCGGCAACAATAGCTTCTCCTTGTGTCTCAAAGGGATGGGGTTCAAAAAAAATGTTTCCATTCTTTCCACGTTGAACCAGCAGGCAGCCTAAGATTTTAAGATCTTTCTCAAAGGTTAAAACTTGCACACCCAGCTCTTCCCATCGGGCCAATGTCTTCTCATCTACAGGAAACGTTTGTGGAGTTTCCCGGGCAGAAGAATAGTCACCTAACTCCACCTGGTTTTTTTGGTGGAGCTCTTTCCAGCTTTTTTTGATTAGCTGAGCAACTTCCGGGGTCAGGGAACTCAAATAGTCCTGGTATGTCTTAGAGGCTTTCATCAGAGGCTCAAGGACATAGCGCTCTTTAGTCCAATAGTGCTCAGGACTCCAGGTAGACTGAAAATCCTGAAGACCTTTTATGAAAAATATTTCCTCGGACTTTATTTCAATCCTTCCTTCATACTCCCTGATCAGTTCCTGCATCTTCTCTTTTCCTGATCTTGCAAAGCGCGGATCGAATACAAAAAGGCCGGAGTTCCCATCTCCCACTTTCCAGGTAAGCTGCTTCCAGTGAAGATGATCTTTCTTCCAGAATTTCAATCTATCCTGCCAGCTAACCAGTGTGTCGCTGGGTAGGGGATGGAGACAAAGCTGCGCGAATCCCACGGGAGCATTCTGGGTCGGGCCGAAGAATAGAAAATAGGTAAAGACGTGGCCCTGAGGTGCAGTATCGTGTTTTTCCACAAGACTTTTGAAACTAGGAATATCTTCCTGAAGCAGAATTTCCAGATTGGAGATAAATTCTGGATCTATATCGTGAATGGAGTGAAATTTTTGAACTATTATCATTAGGAATATTGTCAGCTTTTTTTAATCAGCCGTCAAAAAATCTAAAGGTTCAAAGAGCGACCGCAAAATGGACAAAGTTTCCAGAACTGTAGGTCAACTTCTTTTCCGCATGCGCATTTATGAAATACCTGTAAATCTTCGGTGGTCTCACCCAGCACAAAGATATCGGGACGCATGGCCCTGATGGTAAGTTGATTGGCAACGTAGCCGTTAGGGATTAGAGGGTCAGGTTTAAACATGCCGGGTCCCACTTTTTCATCTACCCTGATATTGACTTTAATATCCTGACGCCGCTCAATTTCAAAAGCTGGCTCATTAACTTCGTTTTCAAGTTTTCTAATGTAATTTAAAACCTTATGAGGGTCACGATGATCAGGATTGTTTTTCAAAACGACTCCATCTTCTTTCCAGCATAGTGATGATTTCCCGGACTGCGCGCTGGTGAGGATTAAACCATTTCCAGGGCGGTGGCTTAATTTTATCAAAATCCTTTAAAAAGAAAACACCCTGATTGCCACATTCTTCAATGGTCCTCAAGGTCCATTCAACCACTTCAGGGGAGGAGGAAAATAGAAGCTTTTGAAGAACTTCCAAAAAATCGTATTTTATTCTCTGACCCCTTTTTGAGTTGGCCAATAGAATATGTTTACGGGCACAGTTCAGAGCAAAAACCAGAAGGCGGGGAGGTAGGTCTTTTTTTAAAATGTCTAACAAGACTGGCTCAAAGACCATATCATCAGAAGCACTGTGATCAACTAAGCATAATAATTTTTCAAGGGTTTCAGTTTGTGGATTGTTTAATTCGTTTTCCAAAAGTGCTTTAAGCTCAAACCTCTCTTCTTTTGAAAAACGAATGAGAGCACGGGATCCCTCAGACAGTGAAGAAATAGTCTTCTGGTAATGTTGATCTATATTCATTTAAAAGTGGAAGTTCCAATGCAGCGGACATGATGAAGTGAACTCAAAACCTCAGATGACAAAGTTCCATAGGTCATATCATAGGCCCAGGCCTTAGTTCGCACGACTGTATCCTGGAAAGTTGAGATGGTTGCCGTCCAGTTGATATCAGTTCCTGGTTTTACAACAAAACGAATCCCATCTAAATCTGCCTGAAGATAGTCATGACGGGTTGGAAGACGCCAGTTTACTTTTTTAAGTTCAGGGTAAAGTAGGTTGGTGCAGTAACTCTGGGCATTTCCAATATTGCAATCAACCCCTACCAGATCTGATAGGTTTTCAATATTTCCAGAAGCTGCACACCAGTTTTCAGTTTTTCTCACGATATCAGACCAGAGCATACCTGTTTTTTTATCTAACCAAACTTCGTATTTCCCATCTGTATCTGTGGAGAGGGTGACAAGTTGCCATACACCCTCAGCTGATCCGGCGTTAGCAGTCCCGTTCCAGGTGGCACGTGCCCCATTCTTTCCGGTTAAAGCGCAGTCTGCGATTTTCGCCGCAAGAGTTGTAAGAGTTGCAAGACCACAATCCACCGTGGGGCGAGCAAGAACAGTAACATTTTTTCTATCCACGCCGTCATCATGCAACGTAATGCTGGGAATAGGGTGAATGGTATTGCTCTCTGAGAGGATGGCATTTTCGCCATTGTAACTTAGCGGGGCGGTGCCTCGGTCGCGGTGAATTCCTGAGACAACAATTATCGTTTCGGGACGGGCCTCAGGTTTTGCCAGCTCTCTGCGGTTGGATGTCACATCATCGTTGCATCCAACAAGAACCGTTGAGATCATCAGAATCATGATAAGTGACTGATATTTCATAGATACCCTCAAATTTAAACCTGCTAAGAACTATACCCATCATTCTAATAACTCGGGAATCATCTGTAAAATTTACTGCTCCCTAATCCTCGGATTTCTCTTGGTTTTCACCCCCCTTAAGACATGTTATGCTCCGACCCCATGACCACCCTTTTAATCAATTCAATTTACCGGGCCACCGAAGGCGAAGGAATCCATATTGGAATCCCTCAGATTTTTGTGCGCTTTCAGGGATGTCACATTGGGTGTGTGAACTGTGATACCAAAGAGACCTGGGATTTTGATCCTGCTTTTACAAAGTCATTGGATGAAGTGGTAGAGACAGTTGAAGTGCTCTCTCAGGATATTATTAAACGCATCTCAATTACCGGCGGAGATCCACTCCACCCGTCTCATATTCCCTCTCTGATTGAACTTGTGAAGGAACTCAAAGCGAGAAATTACTACGTTAATATCGAAGCAGCGGGCACACGAGTGGTAAAAGAAGTTTTTGATATGGTTGATTTCATTTCATATGATTTCAAAACACCCTCCACCCAGGTAAGAACTTCAAAAGAGCTCCTGGGCAAATTTCTCGAAGAGTATTCCCACAAGGCCCAGATTAAGGCAGTGGTTTCAGATAAAAAAGATTTTGAAGCGACTTATGATGCTTTCCATTTTGTAAAAGCCTCGATGAAAAATGACGTTCCTTGGTGCCTGACTCCTTGTTACGAGCCAGGCGAAGAGTTCCCCATGAACCGTTTTCAGCATGTCATTAAGCTCAATGAGTCCTTTGGCTTACCATTCCGGGTCATCGGTCAACAGCACAAATGGGCCTTTGGTCCGTCAGAGCGGTTAGTTTAACGTTTTACTCAAGTTCTAGCGTCTTCTGACCGATAAAAAACCATGCGTTTTTTGGCCCTCATCCTACTTTTTGGCTGCTCCACTCCAGCTCCTTTGTTGTTCAAATTTAATTCCTCTAAAGAGTACCTCGCCAGCATGACTGATGAATCAGTGGAAGTGGCACGGATCGAATTGAGTTTTAAAGATCCCGCTATCTTTGCCAGTGGTCTGGATTCGACTCAATTAGTTGTCCGGCTCTATGACAAATCTGACGCTATTTTGACAACTATTGATCCTACCGATCTCACTCTTTCATGCTCAGAAGATATTGAGGCCATGCCATTTACCCTGAAGCAGGGAATTTATAAAACAGTCCTACTTCCAAGAGTTAAAAGTCCTGATGTGAAAATGCAGGTCGACTGGAAAGGAAGAGTTAAAAGTCCCATCGTGGTCTTAGAATCAACCACTGCACCAATAAAAAATAATCTTCTTCCTATAAATCATGAGTTCATTGAGGCCAAGGCCCATGGCGAAGTCATGGTAGGGCGAGGGAGTCGTTTTCCAGCCTCTGGGTCTGAAGAATTTAGTTTTGTGAATGTAGGTATCAACAAAATTGTTAAGCGCTCGAGTAGTTCAAGGGCCTTTAATTTCGAATACCCTGAGCATGCCCGACAAAACATAGCGATGCAAATTGATGATGCACCAAACGAAGTCGAATCTGATGGGCTCCATTCTTATTTTATGTTCTTTCCACGCACTCAACTTCCTATCCTTGAACAAAAAGAGAAAACTCTTGTTGTAACTCTTCCAACCGGAGAGAGAGTCATTTTTGATAAAGAATCTAAAGTCATAATCAGTGGAGTTTTTGAAGAAGGGGCAGTTGATGGTCATTCCAATCGCTTTAAGCGCTCATATGCTCAATTAAAATATACCGGTCGGGGAGTCGTCCTCAGAACAAATGCTACAGGCAGCTCTCCACAATTTACTCAGCATAAAACAAAACAAATCGACATGGTTTTTGGATCACAGGGCTCCGATGATGTCCTGATTATTAATGGGACTACCGGCGAGAAGTGCATTCGGCCCAAGGAAGATTTCTGGGACAATTTAGATGTGGCTCCCATAGAATTCAAATTTCCAACCGATGAAGAATTTGAGATTTACCTTCAGAATAATTGCAGCTTTGGGTTACCTAAATTTTAAGAGTCTTACGCTTATTAAAATCCAGCCCGTCACAAAAAGTAGCCCGCCTACCGGAACAATCATGGCAAAAATCTTCGCGCCAGAAAGAACGTAGAAGTAGCAATTAAAAGAAAAGAGAAGAATTCCAATTAAAAACGAGTAAGCCGCAGCATTCAACCGGATAGCAGGAAGAGTCTGTTGAAGAAGCCCGACCATCATTAAACCAATGCCATGGTAAAAGTGGTAGCGCACACCAGTTTCAAAAGTTATGAGCTTCTCTGGAGTTACTATCGCCTTCAGTCCATGGGCACCAAAGGCGCCGATGAGTACGGCCAGAGCAAGAACTGAAGAACCTAAAAACAGACTGCGCTTAGCGTGGGGGTGCAAGATCATGGAGAAAATCCTTTTTATTAAATGGGTAGAAGAAAGCCTTTAGATGAGCTTTCAACTCCCTGGCGAATCGAAAGGTTTTTGCCGCTTTTAAACCCAAGTGCTCCGGCATGAGCATCAATTGAGTTGCCGGTGCGGGTAAATGAAAGACGGCGGTATATCATTCTGGCCTTTGTATTTAAATCTTTCTCAACAATGATAAGTGCCTTTTGCTCCTGGCCTGTAAACTGTGCTTTCGTTGCGAGCATTTTTTCTTCAAAACCTTTAGCAATACCCAGAAAAAATGAATTTTTGGCCCGAAGACCTTGGAGATTGTGCTCTTTTCTGGCCGTCTCCCAGAGATGATCAAATTCTTTGTCCAAAAAGTTCGCAATATAAACTGCGAGTTTAACATTTGTTTGTGTGCCTGAAACTTCCAGGCAACAAGTCCCCCGGCCATAGCTGATTACTGGCTTTACAATAAAGTGTTTAAGCATATCGTAGACGGCCGACATCTTGGCATCTTTTCGTTTCTGAACAAGAACTCTGTCTAAATAGAGCGGTTCATCATCTTGATTAAATTTTAAATGATCCAGATTATGACGAAGAAGAAGAGCATTCGCTTTAACTGTCGCGAGTTCCGCCTCATGAGTATTTGAGCTCTGAGCAAGTTGCAAAAGTTTTTTGACTTTCTCGAGTACACGCTCAGAATCCAGGTCACCTTCTTTTTCTGAGTTTGCCACTTCCAGATTCATCGTGGCGGCGGCAATTTCTTGAGGAAATCCATAACGTCGGCAGGTTTCTTTGAACTCAGGGCCATGTGCCTGAACTTGTCCAAATTCAAGAAAAGTCAGATAGTGGGCCAGTTCGTGTTTTAAAATATCTCTCAGAACTGAATCTTTAGTAGTGTAAATAAGCTTTCGATTAAGACCAATTTGATAATAAGCAGAATTAAAATGGGCAAGATCCGAAGTCCCCTCAAACACCACCAGGCCAATGGGGTAAAGGTGCTTTTTAAACATAAAACGGGTAGAGAGCACTTCAAACTCAAGACTTTGAAGGATCTCCTTCACCATTTCGGTGGAGCGCTGAATGAAAGCGATGCTGGTTTGGTCGTAGATAATCATTGGCGTTAATTTATCCTATTTTTTAGAGGTAGAATGTAAAAAATTCACAGAAATAAGCACAAAAAAAACGCCATAGTGCCAAAATGCACTTCTTACGTCGATCAAGGGCCTGTGCTATTACTAAGATATTCCCGAAACGAAACGGAGGAAGGAATGCAAAAACTTTTTGGCGCTGGTCTTTTACTTGTTATCATTGCCGCTCTAAACACAAAGGCTTTTGCAGCTCCATTGAACTGTACCTACAAAGATCCGAGTGTTCAGGTTAAGGGCATTCAGCAGCTTCAAATTCCAGAAAATGATGATGCGATTGTGATCAATAATACAAAAACTGTTCCACTGGAGCACAGCCGTATTAAGTGTGGCTCATTCGGCAAGCAGCACCGTTTTGATGGAAAGATTTCGGCCGATGTTCAAATTATTCTTAAATCTTGCTCTACCGATGCCCTATTAGAAGGGCACCTGGTTGACTCGCTTCACAGTGTTGCAGCACCAATCGTGTGCGATGAGGCCGTTGAGCTCTAGTCTATTGGCAAATGATGGTTTCGCTTACGGGTTCACCCATGCTGGTGCCTCTGTAGACTTGGGTGAGCTGATCGCCGGTTTTAGTTGTCTCGATTGAGATATTCGCAAATTCCTCTGAATCTATTAGCGCCTTCATTTTGATTGTGAGCACGTCCTGTGTGCAGCTTGCTGTGGTCGATGTCTTTATTGTGATGCCTGAGTCTGAATCTGTTTCTGTCGTCGTTCTGGTTTTACCATTGGCCGTATATTTCTCCACTCTCATTTCATCACTGTCCTGATCTTTAATTGAAAAGGTCAGCTGGTAGTAACCACTTACTAATTTTTGAGCGATCTCTATCTGACTTGTTGCCGAACCATTTGTCCCTGAGCTCTGACAGTTCTTATAACTCCCGGCAAGAATCGGGCAGGCAAGAGCTGGCAAACTGATAAAGGCCAAAAGCATTGCAAACAGGCGCATAAAAACTCCGTAAAATAGATGTTCTCTAATTGTATCGAGATTGTGTTTTTTGTAACATGCAGCGAGTCAACTGCTGGGGCCACAATGGCGCTGGTCACATTGGGGGAGCGCAGTAAGTACCCGGAAAAATATACTTAACTGATGGCAATCTCTTTGCAATAGCATCCTACTTAACTCAGGATGAGTGCCAAATAGTCATTTTCTCGCAATCTATCACAATCTATATAGAGGGGTTCATCATGCGTTTTTTGAGTTTCGTGTTTTCTGCCGTCGTGAGTTTCTCATCATTTGCCCAAGTCGAAAGCATCATTAATTTCAGAGGTCAAAACTCAGAAGTCATTAAAGTCGAAAAGAACATCAATGTTGTTCGTCCACAGGGCTACCAGGTTCCCGACACATGTTACAACCAGATTCCTTACCAGAGTTATGAGTGTAACGATGTCACTAGATACCGTGAAGAGTGTCGTTATATTCCCTCTTATGAAGACTGCCGCACTGAATACGACAGAGTTTGCAGAAACGTCACCCGGTATCGTCAGGAGTGCTCTGATGGTCCAAGCCGTCAGGTTTGCCGTGAAAATCCAAGCCGCGAAGTTTGTGTTGAAAGACCTACTCGTGAAGTTTGCCGTACTAATTCCAGAGGTGAAAACGTGTGTACCACTGTCGGTGGTGGTCAATCTTGTCAGACAGTAGGTGGTGGACAGTCATGTTCAACTGAGTCTGGTCCAAGAGTGTGTCGTGACGTTGCTTACTCAGATACTGACTGTGATAATGTTCCACGTCAGCGTTGTGAAACCATTCCTGGTCGCAACCAGTGTGATCAGATTCCATACTCTGAAGAAGTTTGTGGTAACGTGACTCGCTACCGTGCGGAACCGTATGCTTGTGAGCGTACTGAGTACAGAGATGTAACAACTGCTAAAAAATTAACTGGTTCTGTTGACGTACGTTTTGAAACAAATGGTCTGGTTGAAGAATTTCCTGTTAAAGTTTCAATCGCTGCTCCAAATGCACAATTTGAACAATTCGCTGCAACTGTTAAACTTATGAAAGAGCCGAAATCGCTGGTGTTTAAAAAGAAAGTCGACATTAAATCTGATGAGACTGCCCAGGAAATTCGCCTGAGTGGAGAAATCGTTTTTGAAGTGATTGAGGCCAAAATGGTTGCCCCATCATTTCCATCAGCACTAAAAAATGTTTCCTTTAATGATGCTAATAGTGTTCTAAGTGTAAACATCGACGGGGCCATCTCTGCTCAAGGTTCAGTTGAGGCACTGGTTACTGCTAAGCCTAAGCTTGGTAGAAAGAAAACTGTCGCAGAACTTAAAGCGAGCTACCCTTCTGAGAGAGCAGGGGTTATAGGTTCAACACTGAATCTTAATTTAGCAGGCCTCATGCAAAATGAGCTGGTGAAAAAGAACTCAGTTTCGATCAAACTCATGGCCCCGATGTCGGTGCGAGGAGAGCTTCTGAATGCAACTAAGCCTTCTCTTGAAAAGGCTTACACTCTTGAGCTAAGAAAATAGTCTTTAAAAATGATTTTTTAGCAAAGGGGGCGGAGCAATTCCGCCCCCTTTTTTTGGCCCAAAAAGTGGGCATTCAGAGGGAATCTTACGAGGGAGAGCAAAAGGCTTGGACGCTAAATGTTTGGATTGTCAGGGAGAGTCTTTTTCACTCATAAAAATGCCATATATGACGATAATCACTCTATGGATAAATACAGATTGCTCGCTCATAAAGAAGAATTCGTTAAAATGATTAAACAGGCACCGGTATCAAGTATCGGTGAAATCTGGCAAACACTTCCCTTTAAAAGAGAAGTGTATCAGATTACAAATTATGACCTGCTCTCAGATGCCATGATTTTTCAGACTAAACTTGATTTTGAGTTTGATGAGGGATTTCCCATTTTCATAAAAATCAACTGCAAGAATTTAATCTTTAAATTAACTCCAGATGAATTCAAAACATCACGCAATCAACTTAGCTGTGCCTTCCCGAAAGAAGCGAAGGCACTGGACAGTCGGAAAAAAGACCGGACACGTTTCCCGAAAAATAGTGGATTGAGTTTAACCTTGAGAACATTTTCAAAAAATCAGGT
>DLGL01000074.1:61212-66530 GCA_002482685.1 Bacteriovoracaceae bacterium UBA7695
CAGGTAACGGATTTAAAAGTTGGAATCGTTGACTTATCTGAGAATGGTTTGAGAATTCGCACAACTATTGAGAACGCTGGTCTTTTTCATAAAGGGGCCTTGTTTAAAATCGTCTTGGTCTGTGGCCACGGGCACTTTGAAGAATCTATTCTCTCAGCGATGCATGTTTCAATATCGGCGACTGATCACAAACAAGATGTGACAGTGGGAATGTCTTCAGATATTCCCCTAAGTGGGAAAATTTTTGAGATCCTTCGCGAGAAGATAATGTTCCGCCGTCATACTGCCGCCTGAGGATTTCGAGCGCTCAGAGCACTTCCTAATGAAGCTGTCATCACACATAAAATCGCCAGCCACTGAGTAAGAGTCAAAGCTTCCTTCAGAACGAGCAGTCCCACCAGTGAGGCGACGGCAGGTTCCAGACTCATTAAGATTCCAAAAGTTTTGGCCGGCATAGTTTTCAGAGAATACATCTCCAGCGAATAGGGGATGGCACTTGAAAGCAGGGCCACACCCACGCCTAGTGGAATGAGGGAGGGATTGAAAATTTTCTCTCCATCTATCCAAAGACCAAAAGGCGCACATACAATCGCGGCAAATGCCATCCCAATGGCGGCTGCGCAGCCACCGCTTAAATTGGTCGAAGCCTTTTGTCCAAAATGGATATAAAGCCCCCAGAACATCCCCGCTATCAAGGCAAAAGCAATTCCTACCGGATCCAGAGGTGCTGAAAGTTGACTCACCGGCATGACCATATAAATTCCCAGGGCCGCGAGAATAACCCACAAGAAATCAGCTTTTTTCCGTGATCCTAACAATGAAACAGTCAGTGGCCCCAAAAATTCCAGTGTCACCGCCACACCAAGAGGAATTCTTTCTAAAGCAAAATAAAAGGTCAGGTTCATGAAACCCAGAACAGCACCGTAGAAAAAAAGATTTTTGAGATCAGGACCTTGCTTAAATTCTCTCCAGGGTCTCCAGAAGGCCCACAAGATGATACTTGCGAAAAAGAGCCTCAAGCTCGTGGTTCCGGCCGCACCTGCAACAGGAAAGAGACCTTTTGCAAAGCTTGCTCCGGTTTGAATAGAGAACATAGCAGCGATAAGCAGGAGGACAGAGACAAACATTTAGAGGACTGTGGCCTTAACCAGGACTGATAGCAATAGTAGGCCAAGAGCTAGAAGAGATATTTTCATCAGAAACCTTTAAATATTGGATATAATAGAATTTAGCCCCCTCATAGATCTCCGTCAAACACTCTTATTAAAAATTTTCATTACGAGTGTCGATAGAAGGATTCATACAAGGATGTTGTATGGACTTTTCTAAGCTTGAAGCTCTTGAAAAATTCACAGAAATTGTCGCCGCTCTAGAAAGAGGGGCTTCTCACGGTGGAGACTTATGGCAGGCGAATTTAGCTGGGGAGAAGATGATCTTCCAGTTAAGCCATATTAAAATTGATATTCTCCATAATCAGCTTACCCTTAAAACAAAGTCCCATCTGTATGTTGACCCCAGGTTCCCCATTTTCATCAGACTTCGGTACAGAAACCTCATCTTCCGTCTCTCCCCCCAAGAGTTTGAGGTCAGTGATGATGATCTCGTTTGCAAAATTCCTCACGAGGCGCGGGCCTTGGCGAGCAGAACCACTGACAGGTATGTGCTTCCGCAAGACTCAGACATCTCCCTTTCTCTTAAGCGTTTTGCCCGGCATGTGAAGGAGAGCACTCCTATGCTTGAAGTCCGAATTATCGATGTTTCTGAAAATGGAATTGGAATTCTTCTCTCAGGGGGAAATAGAAATTTTCTCAATACCTATGACCATCTATGGATTAAGGCCATTAACCACGAGCGGCTCACCTGCGATATATTGGGAACGGTTTTGTATGTGGCACCAAAAAGCCAACGGGTTAAAAGAACTGACGTGAGACTTGGGCTAAGTTTAGCTTCACCTTTAAGCTGGGAGATCTATCAAGGGTTGAAGAGAAAATGCCGCATTGTTTTGTCTGCGTGAAGCTAGAAATGATTCAACTAAAGTTGGTTTTGAAGCAGATGCTTTTTGATTAAAGAAATCCGGGTCTTTAGCCGATAGGCGTGCTCAAGGATATTCATGAAGCTTCTCTCTTTGCTCTTCTTCTCATTTTCTGTCTTTGCTTCGTTTGAGGCAGAACTCAGTAGTTGTATCGGAAACGGTATCGAGACCTCAGGCTTTAAACCTGTGGTGCTCCTGGAGTTCCGTGCAGGACCTAAGAGCTCGGAAGCCATCTGTTCAGGAACGATCATCCGCCCGGGAGTGATTCTTACGGCGGCCCACTGTCTGTGTGCAGGGGTAAAAGATTTAAAAATTAATGGAACTCCGGTTCAGGAGTTTAAGGCCAAAGGTCATCCTAAATTTGATTGCACTCTGAAAGATAAGTCCGCTCATATAAATGATGTGGCCCTCATATCTGTCCCGGAGAGTAAGGCGAGGGGAGAGATGGAAAAACTGGGAACTTATAATGTCGCCAGCGATCCAGTAAAAAAAGGTGAGCAAGTTATACTCACAGGTTTCGGAATGAATAAGATGTGGCATTTTTATTTACTTGCCTCATATGGTGGTGAAGGAAAAAAACGCTATGGAGTAAACACTGTGGATAGCGTGGGAAATATCATCACGGTATCAGGAACCACGGTCGAAGAAGAGAAGAAGGGCAGAGACGTAACTGCCTTGATTGGAGATTCAGGTGGTGCTGTATTGAATAAGAAAGGTGAAATCGTGGGTGTTCTTTCAAAGACCAGCATGACGGGTTATCGGACCGCGGTTAATAAAATTATTCCTGTTAACCGGGCAGATGTTCAAAAATTCATTAATAAAGATCCATAAAAAAAGGGAGCCTTGCAGCTCCCTGATTTATTAACCTTCGCCTGTGCGAGTTTTCTCGTGATAAGTGAACGCCGCTTTCAGATACTCTCTGTTCATGCGAGCAATGTGCTCGATCGAAATGCTTTTCGGACAAGTCGCTTCACACTCAGCGTGAGTGGTACAGTTTCCAAAACCAAGAGCATCATGTTCGTGAACCATATTCAGTGCACGAAGAGGGGCTTCTGGTTGACCCTGTGGAAGAAGAGCGAGTTGAGAAATTTTTGCTCCCATGAAAAGCATTCCTGAACCGTTCGGGCAGCTTGCAACACAAGCTCCACAACCGATACAAGCAGCTGCATCCATGGCTTCATCAGCAACAGGTTTTGGAATCAAAACAGCGTTTCCGTCCTGAGCGTTTCCAGTAGAAGCGGTGATATATCCACCCTTCATCATAACTTTATCCATCGCTGAACGATCTACTGCTAGATCTTTAACGATAGGGAAGGCCATGGCGCGGAAGGGTTCAATAACGATGGTGTCGTTATTCTTATAAAGGCGCATGTGAACCTGACAAGTTGTCGTGTTCTTGTAACCACCGTGAGCTTTACCATCAATCATCATTGAGCACATTCCGCAAATTCCTTCACGGCAGTCGTGGTCAAAAGCAATTGGATCTTCACCTTTGCGAACTAGTTGTTCGTTAAGGACGTCGATCATCTCTAAGAAAGACATATCAGGAGAGACGTGTTCAACACGGTAATCAACTAATTTACCTTCAGTCTTCTCGCCTTTTTGGCGCCAGATTTTGAGGTTTAAGGTCATATTTTCAGAGCTCATGGTCTCTCCTTATTTGTACGAACGTGTTGCGAGTTGAAGGTATTCAAATTTAAGATCTTCCTTATGACGGATAGGGCTTGAATTTGTACCTGTGTATTCCCAGACGGCTACGTGAGCAAAGTTTTCATCGTCACGAACGGCTTCCCCATCTTGAGTTTGATACTCTTCACGGAAGTGACCTCCACAAGACTCATTACGTTGCAAAGCATCCATAGCCATAAGTTGACCCAACTCAATTAAATCAGCAACTCTTAAAGCTTTTTCTAACTGAGGGTTCAATTCTTCATTAGTACCTGGAACATAAACATCTTTAAAGAAATCCTCCTTTAATTGAGCAATTTCAGAAATAGCTTCTTTTAAACCTGCTTCATTTCTAGCCATTCCAACCTTATTCCACATGATCAAACCTAATTTTTTATGGAAATAATCAACGGATTTAGAACCATTATTGTTCAAAAATTTACTAATGGAATCTTTAACTCTTGATTCTGCTTCTGCAAACTCTGGAGAATCCGTAGAAATTTTTCCTGTTCTAATTTCGTCAGCTAAATAATTAGAGATCGTATATGGTAATACAAAATAACCATCCGCTAAACCTTGCATTAAAGCTGAAGCCCCTAAACGGTTAGCTCCGTGATCTGAGAAGTTTGCCTCTCCTGCTACGAAACATCCCGGAATTGTTGACTGTAAGTTGTAATCTACCCAAACACCACCCATAGTATAGTGAACTGCTGGATAAATTTTCATTGGTGTTTCATAGGGATTCTCATCGGTAATTTTTTGATACATTGTAAACAAGTTACCGTATTTCTCTTCCAACCAAGCTTTACCTAATTTAGTAATTTCTTCTGGTGTTGGATTATGATTTCCTTTAGCATATGCTGCTTGCTTTCCTTTATTTTGAATTTCAGTAGAAAAATCTAAATAAACACCTTCATTAGTATCATTAGCTTCAATTCCATAACCGGCATCACAACGCTCTTTAGCTGCTCTCGAAGCAACGTCACGTGGTACTAAGTTACCAAATGCTGGATATCTTCTCTCTAAGAAGTAATCTCTATCCTCTTCTGCAATTTGTGTTGGTTTTAATTTACCCGCTCTGATTGCTTCTGCATCTTCTTTCTTCTTTGGAACCCATATACGCCCAGAGTTACGTAACGACTCAGACATTAAAGTCAATTTAGCTTGATTTGTTCCATGAACAGGGATACAAGTTGGGTGAATTTGAACGAAACATGGATTAGCAAACAAAGCTCCTTGTTTGTGAATTTTCCAAGCAGCAGTTACATTACTTCCCATAGCATTTGTGGAAAGAAAATACACATTACCATAACCCCCCGATGCAATAACAACAGCATGAGCAGAATGTCTTTCAATTTCTCCTGTAACTAAATCACGTGCAATAATTCCTCGAGCCTTACCGTCAATTTTAACCAATTCTAACATTTCGTGTCGGCTGTACATTTTTACACGGCCTAAACCAATTTGTCTCGATAAAGCAGAATAGGCTCCTAATAATAATTGTTGTCCTGTTTGTCCAGCAGCATAAAAAGTACGTTGTACTTGAGTTCCACCAAACGAACGATTGTCAAGCATTCCACCATATTCACGTGCAAAAGGAACACCTTGAGCCACACAT
>DLGL01000006.1 GCA_002482685.1 Bacteriovoracaceae bacterium UBA7695
GGTAAAGGTCATCTTGTTGTTGTTTCTTCCGTGGCTGGATTCAATGGCCTGCCAGGTGTATCAGCTTACAGTGCAACTAAGTCTGCAGTTCAGAAATATGCCGAATCTTTGAATCTTGATTTGAGACAGTTCAATATAGATGTAACGACAATTTGCCCGGGATTTGTGGATACTCCACTTACCGCCAGCAACCACCATCCCATGCCTTTTATGGTGAAGGCTCCTAAAGCGGCGAGCTTAATTGCCAGGGCCATAGAAAAGAAAAAGATGATTTATATGTTTCCTTTTTTCTTTGCATTAATTGTGCGCTTTCTAAGTATGTTGCCTAGACCTCTGTATCGATTTATCATTTCAATTAAAACCTTTAACTACAGCAAGGACTAAATATGAAAATTGTTATTTGCCTTTTTATTTCGTCACTCGTTTTTAGTTGTCAGGCAGAAACTAAAAAAAATCTTCCGGTGAATAAGGCCGAAGTCTCTAAGCCGGTAGTGAAGACACCTGGCGTGAAAGAAGAAGATTGTGATGATAAGGCTAAAAAGCCTATTGAGATCAAAGAAGAGACCATCTCTCTGTCTGGAAACACCGGTTGCTCCCTTGATGAAATAAACAAATAGATTGTTTTTTTTTAATTAAAAAAAAAGATCGGGAATCTCTCTGCTATCAAATGGTAAGAGAGAATTCCCATCCATATTACAGCTATTGTAATACTCAGACCCATTATTACCAGAATCAAATCTTCTTCCAGCAGCCCCATACAGATTAGAGCTATGCTCATGGCAGGAACAAAATTCGACATGGGAATAGGCAGAGGTAGCGAGAGAAAAGCTGCCGAAAGAACAATTGCAAAGCCACAGACAAGTCGGCTTGAATAAGAGTTTGTCCAAGGGTGCTTAGCAATAGCTATTTTATCTGCAATTGCAGATAATTTCCCGGCCGCTTTCAGGATCAATTCAAACTTCTCCGGTGGTATCACGATAGCCTTCATTTTTTTGGTGAGAAGAGGCTTTTTTATAAACATCAGGCTTATGCCTTGAAATAGTGCCACCAAACCAAGGATCGTTGAAACTCCTGGTAGTGGGATCGGCTGCATAAAGGGGAGGATGACTATTAAACAGACAACCAGGATGGCTTCGTCTTTAAGACTTTCCGCTAGCTGACCCAGGGTGATAATGGGGAGGGTCTCTACTTCTTTCAAATGAATTAATAGCTTGGAACTCATCTTAACCTTATATTAAGTCTGCCTTCAGAAGTATTGAATTTAGAAAAATCCAGCTTCCATGTACATTGCTCCTAGGTATACTACCATCAAAACCGGATTCGAGGATAAACACTATGTATCATGAGACTTCTTTAGCGGCCTGGATAGGCTTTATTGTTTTTGTGCTTGTTATTCTGCTTCTAGACCTGGGTGTCTTCCATAAAAAGTCTCATACAGTAGGATTTAAAGAGTCCATTATATGGTCTGTTATCTGGATATCCCTGGCCATGGCCTTTGCTGGACTCATTTATTTTTGGAAAGGTCCGGATGACTTTATGGTCTTTCTCACAGGCTATGTGATCGAGAAATCCCTTTCCGTCGATAACCTCTTCGTCTTCTTACTTATTTTTGGATTTTTCAAAATTCCAAACGAGTATCAACACAAAGTTCTTTTTTACGGAATTCTTGGTGCCCTCGTCATGCGTGCCTTTTTCATCTGGGCAGGAATTGCGATCTTAGAGCAGTTTACTTGGGTCATCTATATTTTCGGAGGTTTTCTCCTGGTATCCGGAATCAAGATGCTCATTCCTCAAAAAGAGGAGCATGATCTTGAGAAGAGTTGGGTTATTAGATGGACCAAAAAGATTTTTCCAACTGTTCCACATTTTGATAATGATAAGTTTTTTACGAAAGTAAATGGAGTTCGGCACATCACTCCACTTTTCATTACACTCATATTTGTAGAGGTTTCAGACCTGGTTTTTGCTGTGGATTCAATTCCTGCAATTATTGGAATAACTAAAGACCCTTTCCTGGTCTTTACATCAAACGTCTTTGCGATTCTGGGTTTGCGGTCTCTTTATTTTGCCTTAAAAGGATTTGCTGATATTTTCCACTACTTGAAATACGGACTGGCCTTGATTCTCATGTTTATCGGTGTAAAGATGCTCCTTCTGGGCTTTGATATTCATGTTAAGGTGCAGGTTACGATGATGGTCATCTTCAGCATTCTTACTCTTTCAGTGATCTTTTCATTGTGGAGTAATAAGCAAAAGAAAAAGGCCCTAAGTTAGGGCCTTATTTAAGCATCAAATTTTGATCTGATATTTTTCGATTCAGAGTCCAAAAATCATACAGCCAACCAACTGTCAGGAGTCCTCCGGTGAGTAACCAGAGGATTCCTGTGAACCATTTTCTCATATAAAATCTGTGGATTCCCAAATATCCCAGGAAGACTAAAAGTATCCATGCGATATTGAAGTTAATGGGCCCTGAAACATATTTCAGGTCTGCTTCCCGGTCCATGGATGGGATAAGAAAAAAATCAATTAACCATCCCACCCCAAACATGCCGAATGTTAAAAACCATAAGGTTCCGGTCAGGGGTTTTCCGTAGTAAAAGCGGTGGGCCCCTGTGAAACCAAAAAACCAAACGATGTACCCGAAGGTCGTAGAGTGAGTATCTCTTTCTAGTTCCAAGTTAACTTCAGGCCATTTTTATTAGCGTAGGGAAGTTCTTTCGGAGTGAGCACAAGACCTTTCACATTTGCAGCTTCAGCTCTTGGAGCACAAGTCGTAAAAGAATTTGTAAACTCATTGTAAGCTCCGTATGGAGTCACAACGGCACCACCTTGAGGGGTAGAAGCTGGCTCTCTTTGAGTGATAGGAATGAGGTGATATTGATTGTTAGAATCAACCCATGCCAGTGTCCAGTTTGAGGATTTCGCCTGTTCAGCAGTTACGTTTTTAGCGACGAGATTAATATCGAAGCAAACATCCTGCTTATCCATTCTCTTCACAGCACTGGCCTTAATATTTCCTAAAGCCATAGAATCATAAGAAACCGGATTACCACCTATGGATGCCGGCCCACGTTGATGAGCACAACCCACAACGCTAATTAAACAAAAAATCATCAAATATTTAGTCATATTTCCCTCCTGGAAGAGCCTACTTAATCGTATCACATTTCAGGTCAGTGGAGTGAAGGGTCACTTTTTCCACAAAATCACTCTTCTTATTACTGGATTTTTTTGATACGGAATTAAAATCACTTTAATTTTGGGAGCCCTCTCATGCGAAACAAGTTACTTGCAGCCCTTCTAGGGCTGATCTTCGGAGCTCAAGCTCACGCCGTCAGTGTGTCATTATTAAAAGGTGATAATTTTCGTGATGATTTAGGTTATCGAAAAGACAAAGTAACTATGACCATTGAGAACTTCTCAGTTTGGGAATTAGGAACAGTTTTTTTCTACTACGATATAACTGAACCAACCACTAACGATGGTAATTCTGCAGACAGTGGCCGGCGTGACGCTTTCTCGAATCAATTCTTTGGTGGAATTTCTCCTACGTTTAGCTTAACAAAAATGACCGGTAAAGAATGGAGTGCTGGCGCGCTAAAAGATGTTTCTATTCGTTTAGAAATTGAAAATGGATCAGGAGCTTCACACTTTAACGGCGTGTCTCAAAACTATAATTTTCAAAATTATTTCTACGGTCTTCAGTATGATATCGCTGTTCCGGGATTTGATTTTGTTTCTTTGAATACTGTTATTCGTGACAACCCTCAAGACAGAGGTGTTGGTTTACAAATTGGTGGCTTCTGGCAAATGACTTGGGATTATGGACGTTGGAATCGTTATAAATTCACAGGATTCTTTGCCACTTCGCCTTGGGATGGGGATCAGGATCCAGACAAGACTTTCTTGTCTAAGAGGGGCCGCTACCTAACAACCCAGCCTCAATTACTTTATGATCTGGGCTACGGGCTTTGGGGAAAACAAAATCGTGTTGAAGTGGGGGTAGAGTACGCTTACTTCCTGAATCGTTTTCAACAGAAAGATAAAGATGAAAAAGTTCTTCAATATATGGCCAAAATTTCTTTCTAGAAATTAAACACCAAGACTAAAACTTAAAATCAGACCTATTAAAACAATGGCCCCAATGAGGGCCATTGTTTTTTCTTTTTGCTTTATAAATAGGATCACTGAGAGAAAGACTCTCAGGACAGGAAGGCTAATCAATATGATAAGACCTATGTATGAGACTATCCGTCCCCAATACTTCAGCATGAAGCTGACTTCAAGGCTATCCATCAAGGACAAAGGACTATAGCTTTGGAGAGGCGCAAAGGGGTCGTAGTCCGATTTAAAGGACCAAAGCCATCCGATGGTAATAAAGATTCCAGAAACCACTACGCCGGCCCGTAGAAACTTAGCAATCCTGACTTCCATGCTGACTATATCGTCCATGATTTAAATCCTTTCAAAATCATTTGCACCGCCACTACTCCCATCACAACAATAAAAATGCGGCGAATGAGTAGGGCATTGAGGCTGGGC
>DLGL01000072.1:0-26659 GCA_002482685.1 Bacteriovoracaceae bacterium UBA7695
GAAGCAAGTAGTGGTCTCCTTAAAGTCTTGGGGCCTGGGCCGGCCTACGAGATACCAAAAAACTATATTGATTCCTATGGGCCGGAAAATATGCGATCAATGCTCGCAGAAAATAAGGGTACGCTAGCTCATTCACGAATTAACTTATTTCCGAATCTCACACTACGTGGAGTGACTTTAGGATATATGGGATCGCAAAGAAACCGTGCCATCATTAACAACGTCGAACCTGATGACCCTAACAATGCACTAAATACTTTTGAGATTGCGGAGAGACGCGATCATGGACCGGTTCTGGCACTGAATGCTTCTTTGTTTGGAGGAGTTTTTAAAATAGGTGTGACGGGAATTTATCTCATACGAAGAGAACTCTATGAAAGCTTTGAGCCAAGTGATCAAGTTGTTGTTACTGACGATGCTTATAAAACGGGTAGAAGTCTTCAGGTAATAGTCGGATCCAGACTAACTTTACCAATAGCTCTACTCCCGACATTTTCATACGTCCTAAGAAATGCTGCCAATAGTGATTGGGACGCTCCTGGTGATAATGGTGCGCCGGATATGATTAAACAAACGATGGATGTTGGGTTTTCTATTACTCCCCAAATTAGTAAAACCTCAAGAATACATATGGAAGTGAATCTTAAAGATCTGGCCAATGCTTATGATACAGATGTTAAAAGAAGAATGGCCGCAGGGATTGAGATTGATTTTAGTCGAAGGCTCTTTCTTCGGGGTGGTTACGGTGACGGATGGGGCTCTGGTGGTATCGGGGTGAGATCAAAATCCTTCATGCTTGACCTCACGACTTATGCCATCGATCGATCGTTAGATGGCTTCCGTAAAGAAGAAGACCGCCGCTGGGTCTTTTCTATCTCGTCTGGATTCTAATTAATAAGACTACTTACATTCCTTCACTTCGATCATAATCTGGACTTTGACCTTTTCATAAACCCTTATTTCTGATAAATATCAGCCTTCTTCTATTAGAAGGTTCGAACCCTTCCTCTCGCAATTTAGAGAGAAACACTTATCAATGAAGGAGCCTCCCATGGCCTCTCACAATCCTTACGCATCATTTTTAGAAAAAGTAGAAAAACCTGCCCGCTACATTGGTGGAGAGCATTTTGTTATACGCAAAAACTGGGAAGAAACAACTTCAAGAGTTGCGCTTTGTTTTCCTGACACTTACGAAATTGGAATGAGTCATTTAGGAATGAAAATTCTTTATGACGAAATCAATCAGCATCCTGGAATGCTAGCCGAGAGAGTTTTCGCTCCGTGGATTGATATGGAAAAAGAAATCCGTGAGAGAGGTCTCAATCTTGTGTCTCTTGAAAATTTTAAGCCACTAAAAGATTTTCATATTGTAGGATTTTCTCTGCAGTATGAGATGAGTTATTCAAATATTCTCAACATGCTCGACATGGGTGGCATTTCTATCTGGACCAAAGACCGTAAAGAGGAAGAACCATTTGTAATATGTGGTGGCCCTTGCGCTACTCATCCAGAACCACTTGCACCTTTTATGGATTTTGTTGTTATCGGGGACGGTGAAAAACTGTTTGCCCGAATTACTCACTTTGTTGGTGAAGCGCGGGCCCAGGGTTTGAAGCGGGACGAGATTCTTTTTGAATTAGCGAAATGGAAAGGGATTTACGTACCTAAGTTTTATGATACGGCGATTGATCCCATGACTCAGATGGAAGTGGTCACGGGGCCTAAACATGAGTTCCAAGGGGCGATTCCGGAACGAGTTCAGCGCTTTTTTGTGGATAACTTAGCTAATTATCCCTTCCCAACAAAATCACCTATTCCGCATATGACAGCTATCTTTGACAGATTTTCGGTTGAACTGGCCCGAGGTTGCACAGAGGGTTGCAGGTTTTGTCAGGCGGGAATGATCTACAGGCCTGTTAGAGAGAGAAATCCTGAAAATGTCGTTCAGATGATGATGGATGGTTTAAAAAATGGTGGCTTTGATGAAGCTTCTCTTACTTGTCTTTCGACAGCAGATTATTCGGCAGTTACTCCTCTTGTGATTGAGCTTCTTGATAAATTATCCAAAGAAAATGCAACTCTGGGGATCTCATCTCTTAGAGCTTACGGATTAGATGAGAGGATTCTGGATAAAATGGCTGAGGTTAAAAACTCATCTCTTACTTTTGCACCAGAGGCAGGCTCTCAGCGTATGAGAGATGTAATCAACAAAAACGTTTCTGAAGAAGATCTTTTAAAAACTGCGGTCAGTGTTTTTTCTCGTGGATGGACTAAAATGAAGCTCTATTTCATGATAGGTCTGCCGACCGAGGAAGATGAAGATGTCATAGCTATTATGGAGACAGCGGGCAAGGCCCGACAAAAGGCGAACGAGTGCGGAGTTCGAAATCCTACTGTTACAGTTTCCGTATCTTCTTTTGTTCCTAAGCCCCATACTCCTTTTCAGTGGGCGAGCATGATTACACTTCCAGAAATTGAGCGTAAGCAGAATTTACTTAAAGATTATGCGGAAAAATATAGACTGAATTTTCGTAAACATTATTCAAAAATTTCTCACCTAGAGGGTATTGTTGCTCGCGGTGACCGGCGTGTAGCCAACATTATTTACAGCGCCTGGAACAAGGGCGCACGCTTTGATGGTTGGGATGAAACATTCAACTACAATATGTGGGTTGAGTGCGTAGAAGAGTCTGGTCTGGATACACAAATATTTCTTGGAACAATTCCCATGAATGGAAAGCTTGCCTGGGATCACATTGATGTTGGATTAACGGATAGATTTCTCGAGATCGAGTGGAAGAAAGCGACTTTTAACCGACTTTCCCCTCCTTGTGGAAAAGTACACGGAATGATTGTCCATCACTCGAATCTTGAAACTCTTCAAAAAACTTTTGATATTGATAAGAAAAAGTTGGTTTGCTATCACTGTGGAGTTGCCTGCGATCTTAAAGGCATGGTTCAGGAGCGTCGCGATTTTTTAACGGGAATGAAAGCTGTTAAAGATGAGGCGTATATTCCACCTGAAGTTCTCAAAAAAGATATTGCTGACTCTCGTGAAAAGCGAAATCAATTTGTGGGGTCAAAATACCGAATAGAATTTTCTAAAATTGGTCCTATTACATTTATCTCTCATCTGGATCTTCAAAAAGTCATGCAGAGGATATTTAAAAGGGCACGTTTAGAGACTCTTCACTCTGAAGGGTATAACCTCAGACCCCTTCTTTCTTTTGGACCGGCCCTGACACTTGGAATAAGTTCATTAACCGAATATTTCGACGTAAGGGTTCCAGTTGAATGGACGGATTTTGATGCGACTTTAGAAATTCTGCAGAAGCATTCAGAACCTGGGATTATCTTTAAGAAGATATCAGTCATAGGTTCTAAAACACCTTCAATTCAGGATTCCGCCAAAGCATTTACGTATTTTATTCCTGTAAAAAATGAATCGGCCGTAGCCGATGTTGTAAATAAGCTTAAGTCTCAGGATAGTATAATCATCCAGTCTTACTCTAAAAAAGACGAAGTCTTTGTAGATAAAGACATCCGACCAATGCTTCTTGGACTTGATTCTGGGGCCCTCAACCTCACAGAAAAAATAATGGAAATCATTGATGAGGTATCACCTTGTCGCATGAGTGGAATCTTTATTACGGCTTCTGTTAAACAGGGGACAAGTATCCGGCCTTCTGAGATCGTTGATGTCTTAACCGGTCAGGGGCTTATGGTTGAGCGTCCAATTAAGGTTGGCATTGAACTTAATGAATGATTAAATTTATCTCATAGATTGCGACCGGGCATGGAGCCTCGTCGCATTCCGTGGGGGAATTTATGCGTCCGCTGTATCTGTTTCATCTAGGTCTCATTCTTGTCGCGGGAATTCTCGCAACCTTTCTACCAGAAATTCAGCAGGAAAAAGTTGGTGGTCCGATAGATACAGGTGATACTGCATGGCTGCTAACAGCATCAGGTCTGGTTCTATTAATGACTCCGGGCCTTTCTTTTTTTTATGGGGGGATGGTTCGAAAAAAGAACATCATTTCAACCATGCTTCAGTCTATGGTGGCCCTAGGGGTCGTAACGATCACCTGGGTTGCAGTCGCTTTTAGTCTTTGTTTTGGTGATTCAATTGGTGGGATTATCGGGAATCCCTCGACCTTTTTTATGTACCGTGGGGTAGGGATGCTTACCCACCCAGACTTTGCCCCTACCATTCCTTTTGCTCTCTTTTCACTTTTCCAGCTAAAGTTTGCGATCATCACACCGGCCTTGATTAGCGGAGCCTTTGCGGAAAGGGTGAAGTTTACTTCTTACCTCGTATTTATGGTGCTTTTTACGATCTTTATCTACGCCCCCTTGGCGCACATGACGTGGCATCCAGACGGACTTCTAAGAAACTGGGGCGTCCTCGACTTCGCAGGAGGAACGGTTGTTCACATCTCTGCAGGGATGGCAGCGCTTGCAGGCTCACTTTACTTAGGTCCAAGAAAAGATCAATCCCACGAAGCCTCTCACATACCTTATGTAATTTTAGGCACAGGTCTTTTATGGTTTGGATGGTTCGGTTTTAATGCCGGTTCCTCTCTTGCCGCCAACGAAACGGCTACATTGGCCTTTATGAATACTAATACGGCTTCTGCCACTGCAATGCTTACCTGGATGTTTTTGGAATGCCTCAGAGGTCGTAAAGTGTCTGCCCTTGGGGCCTGCATCGGTGCTGTAGTGGGATTAGTGGCGATCACGCCTGCTGCAGGATTTGTGAGTATTGGTGCAGCCATCTTAATTGGATTTATTACATCTATTGTTTCTAATCTAGCTCTTTCCTTTAAATCGCGTACAAAAATTGACGATACTCTTGATGTTTTTCCATGTCATGGTCTAGGAGGGATTGTCGGTATGATCCTCACGGCCGTTTTTGCCAAGGATGTGGGGCTTATCTATGGCGAAACAAAAACCTTCTTCTATCACTTATTGGCACTCGTCATCGTTATGGTCTTCTGTTTTGGTGGTTCATACATTCTTTATATGGTTTGTAATGTGGCCCGGCCGATGCGGGTAACAACTGAAGAAGAAGCTTTAGGCCTTGATCTCTCGCAGCACGGTGAAAAAGTCTGATCTAATATTACGAGGTGGTGTAAAAATTACACCACCTACGCCTGTTTAAATCCTTAGAATCCAATAAAACCTAACAAAGTTACAACCTCGCTTGTCACACAAGTGAAATTAATTGATAACGGAATCAGTTTTCATCAACAAAGGAAAGATTCCATGATGTCAAAAAAAGCACTTCTAGCTTTGGCCCTACCTATTTCTATTTCATCAGCATTTGCTACAGTTCAAATTATCCCTAAAGCAGTACAGGATCTTAAAGCAATTTCTGAAACAAAAGCTTTGGTTCTAAAGAATGCTAAGGGAACTGTCCTTCGCAGATCATTTTTAGAAGTCGCTCCTGAGAACTGGTTTAACCTTTCGCCTGCCGATGGTGCTGAGGGAGTCAGAACAGAGGAAACATATGTGACTTATGGTGTTCCAGCTTCGGAAGACATTATTGTCGCAGTTATCGATTCTGGTGTTGATGTAAATCACGAAGACCTTCAGGGCAAAATCTGGATTAACAAAGGTGAAATTGCTGATAATGGAATTGATGATGATGATAACGGCTATATTGATGATGTTTTTGGTTGGAACTTTATTGGTGGTAAAGCTGGACAGGCAAAAATTGTGGAAGACTCTTCTCTTGCCAATGGTTACCGCTTGATTAAAGGGGATCCCTCTGCTCAGGTTGGACCGGATACTTTAGAAATCACTCGTGAACTTGTAAGAATGAAAAAATTTAAGCAACAAGCAGAGAGCTTAGGAGAGAGCCTTAATGAGGTTCAAGCTGCTTACCTTGCTTCTCTCATTGAAAAAGTTGGTGCTGAAGTTGAAAACTCAACCAACGTTGTTAATAGTTTTACAAAACGTCTTGAAACGTACAAAAAAGCTGAAGCTGTTCTTAAAGCGGCCGGAGTTGCAACCATCACTCTTGAATCTGTACGTGCTTTAGATTCTGTTGATGCGACGGTTTTAAAAGCTAAAGCAGACATGCTGGCCCTTCTGTCTAACGGAATTGATCTTGCTCGTATTAACCGTGTGCTTGAGTACTACGGTGACCAATTAAAGTACTACTACAATGAAAACTTCAACCCTCGCACAATTGTTGGTGATGAATACACAAACACTACTCAGAAATCCTACGGAAACAATGATGTGATCGGTCCTGATTCTTCACACGGAACTCACGTTTCTGGATCAATCGCTGCTGTTCGTGACAATAACCTTGGTATCAAAGGTGTTGCTACAAACGTTAAGATCATGGCCCTAAGAGTTGTTCCTAATGGTGATGAACGCGATAAAGATGTTGCTAACGCTATCGATTATGCAGTTGAAAATGGTGCTAAAATTATTAACATGAGTTTTGGTAAAGCCTATTCACCTTATAAAGGTGTTGTTGATACAGCGATGAAAAAAGCTGCTGAAAAAGGTGTGCTTCTTGTCCATGCTGCGGGTAACTCAAATCAAAACAATGATACTGAAGCGAACTTTCCTAACCGTAAAGTTAAACTTACGGGAGAAGAAGTTTCAACTTGGTTAGAAATCGGTGCTTCTTCGTTTGCTAAAGGACTCAGTCTTCCGGCTGATTTCTCTAACTACGGTAAGAAGTCTGTAGATTTCTTTGCACCGGGTGTTGATATCCTTTCTACAACTCCTGATAACTCTTACGATACGTTCTCAGGAACTTCGATGGCTTCACCTACAGCTGCAGGTGTGGCGGCGTTGATTCTTTCTTATGAACCGTCTCTAAATGGATCGGAAGTTAAAAGTCTTATGATCGATACGTCTCGTCGTTACCCTAACCTTAAAGTGAACTTGCCTGGAACTGAGACTCCGGTGCTTTTTAGCTCGCTTTCTAAGTCTGGGACGATTGTGGATGTGATGGAAGCGGTTAAAGCCATTAAGTAAAATCTGATAGTTGGGGCCCTTAGGGGCCCCTTTTTTTTGCCTAAAATCTTAAGTTGAGCGTTTTGGTATAACTGCCGAAGAGGTTAGCATGAAGCTGATTATTCTTCTCATCATAAATTTTATTTTTGGAGCGTGCTCGTCGCTGCCTGAGAGGAATATTGCTTCAATGGATGAATTTTTTATTGGCGAAATTGAACCTGTTAATAGTCATTTACTTATATATCCCTATGACCTTAATCCTGTTGATACCGGTATCTTGTTTAAGTTGAATCTAAAAAATAACGATAAAAAATATGTAGATGTTGATTCTTCCGATATAAAAATCACTTACAAAAAAAAGAAAATAGATTTCGCGTTGACCAGATTAGCTAAAGGTCAATACACAGTTGAAATAAGTGATGAGCAACTTGAGGTCACACAGTTAAAGTTTAAAATTCAGGGAAAAACTCTAAAAAATGAAATTATTAAAAAGAAAAAACCTAATAAGCTTTATTCTCGTTTAAGAATTTTAGAAGTTAGAGATCATGAAGTTGTGCTTGAGCTTGTTCTTAGGGATAAAAATGGTCACAAAATTGAATCTCTTGATACTCCCGAAATTATTGTTGAGGGGGAATCGGCCATTGAAGACTTGAAAATGGAAAGAAAGGGGACTTGGGTATTCCGAATGGTTTACCCGGACTTAAGTCAAATATTCTATATTTCGGTTAAGGCAAATGGTTCACATCTGGAAAGAATTCTTCGGTATCACTACGTTCACAAAGAAGATTAGTCTTAAGGCTTGCAGCTTGATTCTGGAAGTGGATATTCTTTAGATGTTTTCTCCACAACTTCCTTGCAATAATTTTTTACTGCCTGAACTTCAGCATCGGACAAGTTCTGAATATTGCCTAGACTCGCTTCTACTTCATCGTAGCTGCAGGTTTTTGGAAAATTCGTCCACTCCGGGATAAAATATTCAACTTTGTTCCCACCTTCAGCAACTTCGTGTGGAAGCATTATAAGTGGGGTGTAGAGACAGTCATTATCTGTAACAGAAACTGGGAATTTTTTTAATAAACTTCGATCAGCTTGTTTTTCATATCCATCTGACCAATCCAGTACCTGGCTAGATTTTAGCAAGGTTTCAAGTCCGGATCCATCCAACGTCTTCAAGCAATTACAGCTAGAGCAATTTTTTAGAATATAGGACGTAGGGTGTGTAATATTAAAATGACTAAGCGGTCTGTTGCCTTCGATTTTTTCTTTATATGGGTTCATACCACTGCCGAATCTAGGGGTATACTTAAACCCAGTAGCGGTGTTTTCAAAAACAAGTCCTGTTCCACAAGCATCATGGTAAAATCCTGTTCTTCCGCCACCCCAGGATTTCATGTAAGAACTTGAAAATTGAATGTTTTTAATTGAACTCTTTAATGGGATTGCTGTTTCATTTACGTATTTATCAGTACCCATTGTCTTCATTATATTTGCCATTGCATCTCTGTAATCAAGTATCGCAAAAAATTCTGTCCCTGTGCAGTTCACACAATTCCATTCTGCGTCTGCTAAATTATAAATACTGTCCATGTAATAATAATTTGTGGTGTCGTCATAAGTTGAATAGATTGTATACGCAGCTAGCTTTCTAAATGCTTGTGTTCCCGAAAGAGAGTAATAGGGACGAAACTCAATATTTACTCCTGGACCAGCTGGTGTAATTTTTGAGATGCTTCTCCAGAAATATTCAATTCCCTGAATAATTACGCGTTGATTCCCCGTCGCCATTCCAGGATCTCTTGCGATAATACGTTTTGAATTGACCAAATTTTTAAGCATACTCATGCCATAGGCTTCCGTAAGAAATTGAAACATGGCTTTTGCTGTCAGATCATAAAGTAAGTGAGGAGTTCCGAAGTATTCAGGTCCGTGACCCAGATAAAACTGCTCGTTGAGGGGGAGTGCTTTTAAAGCTTTTTCGTAATTGCAGATTGGACCAGTTTTTCCAGGTGCAAGTTTCTGACACATTTGTAAATTATTTCCATAAACCAAAGGTGCATCTGAAGATATGTCTTTTGCAACTTTTTTTAATCCAGCGGGTACCAAATTTACATTCTTCTTTGGATTTTCAACAAAGGTAAGACTCTTAAGGACTTCAATAAATTCTTTTATTCCATTTTTGCTACTGTTTGCGTTAAGCCATTTCGTGAAATCCTTCACAAATGTTGCATGACCATCGTTTATGGCTCTTACAAAATAATCATCGGGTGTACTTTTATGATCAAAGATATAGTTAATTTTAGGGGCTATAGTATTGGTTTGTTCTGATGGCTTCTGAAAAGCGACTTCAATACCTGGAGATTTCAACGTAACCTTAGCACCACGTCTTTCTTCACATAATCCCACACCTTTCCCCTCAAGGCCTTGATCAAGAGTGGGACTAATTTTAGGTACAATTGTCCATGTTACATTCTTACCGGCCAAGGCCTGGTCAAATTTGATCTGAAGGCCTCTCGCTCTAAGTTCACTTAGAGTATAGTTTCGTTGCTGGGAAAGAAACTTCCACTGCTCTGTCGTTAATGTTTGGCGCTCAAATTCAGATTTTCCATCGTCTTTTGGGCATACAATTGACTTAAAGGTCTCAAGATCTTTCACGTTCCCGGCCTTACTTAATCGACTAAAAACGTGGGGATCCAGACGAAACATGATGTTTCTAACACCATCAGCTACGCCAATAATTTCTCCTGAAATTTTACTGTCCTTTGGGAGATAGTTACCAAGAAATTTCATGAAGCTAATGACACTCTCAAAAGATTCTTTTTCCGAAGGTGTAGAAGCTGAAGAAGAGGGTTTTAGAGTGATGTACTTATCGAGACCTTCCAGTACTTCACATACTTTTCCAGCTGACACATCAACCGAAACATCCGACTCACCCAAAGCAAAGTTTCGACCGGTAAGAATCATGGAGATTTCACCGTTTTTGTTCAATGAGATGCAGTTGTTTTTGGTGATTAATTTTTTCTTTATGAAGATGTCGAAGAATTTTTCTTGATCACATAAATTCGCAGGAGTAGCTTTTTTTTCTTGGGAAAATGAGTTTAAGGAAAAGAATATCGTTAATAAGACAATGAAAAGAAATCTCATGGTTTTGACCCGTAATAGTTTTGAAACGTCTTTTTAAGATGTTCTTCCAATTCTTTAGAGATATCATCTTTATTGTTTAGCAAGCAATCCGCTCGGTTTGATTTTACATTTTTGTCGAGGCAGGAAACAAACTTTTCTTCTTCAAGTTTGTTGAGCTCATCCCATAGTGCCAATGTATAGCAACTTACTTCTCCCCAGCCGATATTAAGCTCGGGTTTCAGGCATGACATTTTTTTGGAAGCCAGAATATCCTTGAAGCATTTTAAGTCAAAGCTAACTTCTGAACAGGCCCTCGAAATAAGTTTAATCCCTTTAGATTTAGTCTCATCACGAACAGTTTCCAGAATCTTTTCCATCCTGCGCTCTTCTACACAGAGTTTTACATCTTTATTCTTCTTATTTAGAGCATCTTTGTCACAATCAGTTTTGAATTCACTTTCAGAGGTCATGGCAAACAGGGTATCAAAACATTTTTCGTTTTCTTTTTTGGGTGCATCCCCAGTTTGTCCACAGATCTTCTTAAGAATATCTTCTTTTAGATTTTTAGCAGCTTCTTGATTTTTTTTACGATATTTTTTATACCAATCTCTCATCTGTTTTTTTGAGCAAAAGGCGGTCTTGCTTTCTAAAATCCTATGAAGATCAGATCCAGTTCTCTCGTACTCTTCGTACGAAGACATTATGCCTTCTGTACAGCCTTGCCAACCTTCGATTGGGAGGCCTAAGGCGCCATCATCTTTAACGTCACGGTAACAAAGGCAATATTGATTGATTTCTCTATAGTAGGCGCTGGATGGTCCACTGTAGAAGATGCTTAAGATAAATAAGATTATTAGTTTCACAACTTCATCATAACTGAGACCTCTAATAATTCAATTTGGAGATTGTTCTAGGCAATAAATTCATGCAGCTGGGCCAATACAAAGCCATTTTTTGTGCAAATAATCTAAGGCAGACGTTTTATTTATAGGAAGGACACATCGCCAAGTATTTTTGTCGGCTATTGAGGAAGTGTTCGACCTAATTGCAAAGTCTTAGGGGGGAATTTAATACCTCATCATCAATTGTGGGGGATTCATTTAGAATATCTATATGAAGAAGTTAAATTTACTGACCCTTGTTTTTGTTATGGCGAGCTTTGCTCTCCATGCCGCTGATGATGAATTCCTGGATACAAGTTCCAAAAATCTCTCGAATGTGAAACTTCCTCCAACATCCAGTGCAGAATGTTTTTCATTTGCCGGAGATGAGAAAGCCTTTGAAATCTCTATTCCTAAATCAGAATTGAAAACCTCAACCAGTATTGATCAGTGGTGCCCGGGACTTTTTTCTAAAATTAGTGAGATTATTGGAAAGAATAAAAGTCCTGACAGCTATCAGGGACTCATTATAAATATTAACGGTGGGAGTGTCTTATCTCCAGAAGCGTTCGGTGGACCAGAAGCAGCCTTTATTGATCGTCTTGCAAAAAAAATAGGAACCGTTTCTCCTTCTAAGCTTCCATTACCTGCTAAAACACAAGAAGCTCAGTATTTTGACTTTGCTAGATTAAAGGCGACTCACTTACGAGTTGTTTTATTTCAGCCTGAAACGGACGGAAGAAAATGTGGACCAATATTGGGAGAAGGTGGACAACCATGGCCGAAAGTAAGTGGTCCACATTCTGTTAAAGGCTCTGATTATTCCGGACACAAAAGATTGAAAGAAGGTGCCGGAGATTTTTTCTTCTCAAAATCCAGTAACAAATTAGAAGGATCGAGCCAGGAATTTAAACCGGGGACTTTCTCTCAGAGTTCAGCCCCAAGTTATAACATCCTCCCATTTGATGGGGCCAAGAGGCACAAAAGTATCAGCTTAACCTTTGATCCGGGTGACATTCCTAAAAGAATCATCGTTCGCTATCAAGGTGTGACGAAGTTTGACAGTGGTTGGGTTTCTAAAATTTGGACAGAAGCTGAAGAAAAATATCTTAGCAGCTATTCTTATTCGCTATTCAATAAATTTCTATACATCAATGCTGAGGCTCTTGATTCGAGACCTGATGAGGATAAAATAAATGCCCAATACGAGAAACTAGCTGGCAAGAAATTTATCCAGAAAGGATTCACCTATTATTTAGCTGAACTCTCAAAGCAAGTTGGATACGGTTCCAGTAAAGAATGCTTAAAGTTTTCAACGGCCAGTGCACCGACTAGCAGTGTAAACTCACTTAATAATCTTCATAACTCCATCTTGTCTCAACTTAGTACTCCCGAAGCCTTCTGTGATAAAAATCTCATGACTACGGGCTGTTTTAATTTTGAGGCAGCAAGAGTTTCGGCAAGTCAGAAGTATTTTGCTAATGCGAGTTTGGTCGCTATTGAAAAAGAAACAAAAGATATTTTTAAAAGTATTTGTGTGAACCAGGTTAAAAAAGCGAAAGAGTTTTTTACTCCCAAGGAGAACTTTCTCAAAACCGTAGCTTTGAGGGTGACTAACTATAATCAAAATGCGCTTCATCCTGGAAGTAATCTTTTCAAAATGATTACTGACAGCGCGCCACACTCGACTCTAAAGGCTTGTCATTGGGCCCATGTTAGCATCTTCTCTGCAAAGAAGCAGTCCCCACTAAGACTAGACAATTGGTGTCCAATAAAGGCCAGTAACAGTGAGATAGCCTCAGCACTAGCCGATTACGTAGTTGAGACCTTTCTTAGATTGGCCTATACTGACTCTCTTGCTAGGTTCCCAGCTGATGCCTCGACAGTCAAAATTCCCGTGATAAACTTCGCTCAGGGGAGCAATCAACCGGTTGAACTTTATGTCTACAGCTCAACCTCATTTTCAGACCCTTTCAGCGTAACTAACACCTGCCAATAGTGCGTCTTTTAGTTGTCAGATGCTCTGGGGTGAAATCCGGGGTGTTCGACTCCTAAACCTGAGTCTTTTCCAGTTCTTAACCTCTCTCTGAAGCGGAAAAGTTTGCTGGATCCTAGGGTAAATCACTTAAGTGATTTAAAATATCATTTAAGTCCTTAGAACATCAGGAACCTGAATGAGACGTTTAATTTTTTTGCTTTTATTACTGCCGACTCAAATCGCCTTATCGGCGCCAAAGATGGATTATTCATCATTTAAAAAAATCATGGTGGATAAATGTTTATGTAAACTGCCACTAGGCGCTGCAGAACTCAACCAAACATCTCTGAATGAATGTCTAAGTGCTAAAACTGTTTGTACTCCGGAAAGTATCGAAAAATGGAAAAAAGATTTTTCATCACAGACATCGATTGCAAGTCCTTCTGGAGGCAATGCTTCAGGTGCCGAAGCCTTTCTTAATGATCTCATTCCCTACGCCCAATTACTTCCTGCTAACTCATCATCGACAGCTGTGCCATTTTTAAGTGAGACAGGTTTAGATCTCTCCAAATTTAATTCTAAAACAGAAGCCTCTCAGGATAACCTCCAGTCTAATGTTCTCGCCCGGGATTTCTGTGCTTGTAAAATTCCTGATGCTGCTAATAAGAGTCCTTCATGGAAGGGGTACGAAACTTGCATGAGCAGATCAGAGAAAGAATTAAAGAATAAAGGGATCGCACTCACAGGGAAAATTGATAATAGTGTCATCCGCTCTCTTCGTAGGTTAAATCCTGATATATGCTCAAATAAAGAACTACGTGTTTGGTATAAAAATCATGAAGGTGATAAAGACTCAGAACTTGCGACACTTTGCTCAGTTCTAAAAGATGAGAAAGAGATTGTTAAGTGCGAGAAGATGGCAGAAAAAGATATCAAACTTGCTAAAGAATGTTTGAAACTTTTCCCGGTTGAGAATGATAGTAAGATTGCCACTCAGGCATCAAAACGTCTTCTTTGTTTTTCTAAACTAGAAAATGTTGCTGAAGCCGCCTGTTTGTCAGATGCCATGGCCCATACGGAGAAGTTTCCTAAAACTTACTCCAGTTTTGATCTCTTCAATAAAACGTCAAACAAGTTATGTTCACAAGGTGGCAAAAAAGAAGATTTAGATAAACTTGCTAACTGTTATTCAAATGCTCAAACGGCAAAATATAAAGAAGAAAAGCAAAAGATCAAAGCCATTGAATCAAAATTCAATGCCTGTATCTCTGAAGTTGGTCTCCTGGCCAAATATGACCTGAATTCTTTTGGTACGGCCCTCGCAGAGCAGTTCCAGTGTGTTGCAGGTTGCGAAGCTCAGTGCAAAGATAAGTTTGAAAATCCAGAGCCATATAGAACTTGTGCCATTGGAAGACTTGGGCAGGAAGCTGCCAAAGCTGTTCTTGCGGAACTTGCTAAAGAAGGTGGCATGGTTGGGGCCCTTGCTTCAACAGGTATGGATGTGACCTCGTGTATTCAACCTAAATCAGTTACAGGCCAGGGAGAGATGACTAACCCTGTCGATTTTTGTAAATACCTTGATGCTAGTTGGAGTTCTACTCCTATAGATCCTGCGCTCAAAAATTCATGTGAAAGAGATATTTCTAAAAATTGTTCTTCTTACGCCTCTGGGCCATCAAAAGACCCGTCCCTTTTAAACATTTGTGCCAACACCTTTATCTCGTGTATCAAAAAGAATACAACCTCTGCGGGAATAGACAGTTGCTTCACAAAAGATTTTTCTAGTTATGCCTCAAAAGAGTATTCTGTTGAAAGAGGTTCAAGAGATCCTAGTTTCAAACAACAGATGTGTATTACAGGAGCAGCTTTAGGCGGTCTTGATGCCCTGACTTCTGCCTATTGTGCTAATGAAAAGAAATTTCCAACATCTGAGGCAAAAGAAAAATGTCTAAAAGATGCTCGCTTTGTAAATGAAATTGGTCAAGCGGGAGCCTCAGTTGCTGTGTGTATGGAATCTGGTCCAGCACCAAGTGACAAGATTAAGAAAGATAGAATCGATGACAAACTTAAAAATAATATTCCATTGGATGCAACTGAAGAAGCCTTTCAGAAAACGTATAAAACTAAGCAGAATGACCGTGATAGATGTCTTGCAGGCCGTTTAGGTGATCAGGGCTTTGATCTTCTTGCTGATGCTCTGAAGTTAAATGAACAGCAACGGGGACTTTTAAATGCTGGTAAAGATCTTCTGGCGGCTTCTATGGACTGTAAGCGTTTTGATAATCCTCAGAATGCTGAACAAATCGCGGCACAAAAACGTTGTTGGACCAATGCCGGGTTTGATGTGGCCACGGGCCTTCTTGCAAGTCAGATAAAAGATCCTACAAAGCGGGCCATCGCAGTCGGGATAACCACCGGTGCCAGAGCTATGGCTTCATGTAATGGTAAACCTAAAAATGAAATGACTTCTTGTCTTGCACAAGCTTCTTTAAGTGCTCTTGGGCAAATGCCGGGCACCGTAGGAGAAGTTGCTAAATTGGCCAATGCCACTAAAACAGTCTTTGAAAGTTTTAAAGGATGTAAGGGCGGAGCAGATCAGCGTGAATGTGTCATGAATCAAGTCGCAAGCATCCTCCCTGGTAATGCTGGAGTTTATTCGAAGTTTGCACTAAAGGCATATAGTCTTCTGAAGCAGGATACAACTTGTAAAACACCGTCTAAATTTTTGTTTAAAGCTTCAGGTGTTGTAGGGCTAACCGGTGATGTAGCAACACAAATTCTTCACCAGGCCCAGACGAATAAAATGAAAAAAGAGTTTGGTTCAATGGTTGCCGATGAGAAGGCCCGGTCTGACAGTGGACTTTTTGAGAATGTCGCGGGATTTGTGAACAAAAATAACAAAAAGCGTGAAGAGGAAAAAGTTGAAGAGGGCACGACGGGAAATATTCAGTTAAGGGCCATACAGTTTCAGAAGAAAAATGAAGAAAATGTCCTTCAGAAGCAACAGATCAACCGTCCATTCTATTACACATCTCTTACGCTTAATACTGCGGGAACAGTTGTGGCCACCATCGAAGCCCTCAAGTCCTGGACTCCTGATGGAATCGCGCAGTCAACGTGTGAAAAGGCTCTTGCCGCCAAAAATGCTGCGAAGTTAATTGGATTACATGAAGAGAAGAATATTTATGAGTTGTCGGCCGATTCTAATAAAGAGATCGTCAACACTTTGAATGAGTTGAAATTCGCAAGTATAAATAGAGATCTCAATCCTTTATCTTTTAAAGAAGCCTACGCTCACTACATGGATATTCAGCGTTTTAGTGAAGGTGATCTGTCCTCAATGTCATTGAGTGACTATGAAAATATCTCAAGCCTTGAAGGGGTTATAGAAGACGAACAAACACTCATCGACACTCTAAGGTATATCGTCTCCAATGAATTCAGAGCTCTCTCAAATGCATCCGCTTTTGGTTTGGGGGCGATTGAAAATATTGGTGTGACGATGGTCCAAGGTCTATTCCCTGGTAAAAAAGGTTTTGATTCACTTGAGCCAGGTGCTTATGCCGAACAAATCACTTACCAAATTATTAAAACCGGCCTCGACAAAATCTGTGGTCAAAAAGAAAGAGCAGGCGGAACTTGTCAGTACACGGGAAAAGCTGCTCTTGAATTGGGTGCAAAAGTCGCCGCAAAATCATTACTCCTTGCCAACAGAGCTCTTACTAACAAAGTTATGGCAAGCTCATTTGGACGAATTGTCACAGGTGCCCAACATGCCTATAATTTGACTAAGACGGTTGTTGAAAATGAAAGAATGATCAAAGATCAAAAAAATAGAATTAAAGTATTGAAAGAAATCGAAAACAAAACAAGTACTGAGAATGCCGGTGATTTGGTAATTGAAGCCGATGATAAAGCTATTCCTGGTACTGAAGAAAAAATTATTTTCATCGATTGGAATAAATATCTTAAAACTGAATTGATAGCCTCGGCGTTTGCGTCTGTCCCTAAAGATTCAAAAACGAACATGACCTTGTGTCTTAACAAAGATCAAGAGTTAGATTTAAAATGTAGTTGCAAATCGACGGGATGTTACGAGGTTTTCCCTATGAAGGATAAAAAACTTCAGCTAGAAATGCAAAAAATAGCGGCTTATAATCCGAAAGTTCATGCTGAAACTTCTTCAAAAATTTCTCACGTATCAAGTATTACTAACCAACTACTTAGTGGAAATATTGGCTCTGAAGAGATTGATATCGAAGAAATGAAAAAGAGCCACGAGAGCTTATCGCGGGTTCAGGCCAGCCTGTTTAAAACGCTCAATACAATGCTCATTACTAATAAACAAAAGCCATTAGATCTTGAAAAAGAGGTTAAGGAAGGCGACAAGCTTATGTACGCTTCATTAGATCCTGCACTTGCATCGGCCATAAACAATATGGGGATGGATGGTTCAGATAATGATGCTGGTCAAGCAACAGCGAGGCTTCCAGAATTAGCGGATGCTGTTAAAGATTCGCCGGAGAATAGTGAACCAGTGGCCAAGATTCAGACTGCTGAGCCGACTTCGCCAGAAGTGCTAGTCCTCACTGAAGAGCAGAAAAAAGCCGCTGAACTCAAGGCTGAGCTCGACAGCAAATATGAAGAAAATATGAATGCTGAGTTTGAAATTCAGGACATCAATGGATCTAAATCAGATTCAATCTTTGATCAGATCAGTAAACAGTATAAACGTAAGCAGCTTGAGCCTTAGCCCCGCGCAGCAACGGTAGATTTATAGAGCTTCATCAGGTAAGATTTCCTCATTATTGAGGGGATTTTACCATGCGCACCAATCTAACAGAAACCAAGGCTACAGAAGTGAATTCTAAATCCAATCCGTTATACGATAAAAAACTCGATCAAATTCGCAAAAATAAACTTACTAAAGCTGATCTCCAGTGGTTTTTGAAGAATATTTTTGTTTCTCGTAAAACGGACGATGCTGAAATCACCATGAAAAAGCAGAACAAGGCTTTCTTTCAGATTTCAGGTGCGGGCCACGAGGGGATACTTTCGGCAGTAGCAAAAGTTCTTAAGCCTAAGCATGATTATTTTATTCCTTATTATCGTGACCGCGCTCTATGCCTGGGTCTAGGCGTGACTCCCTACGAGATGCTTTGCCAGGCCAACGGTAACATCGGTGATACAGCTTCTCATGGCCGTCAGATGCCCGCCCACTGGGGAAATGTTAAGCTCAATATCGTTTCTAAATCTTCATGCACGGGAACTCAGTTCCTTCAGGCTTGTGGTATGGCGGAGGCAGGACTTCACCTTAAAAAAGTAAAACTCAAAGATTCTCCGGTTTATCACGACCAGGAAATTATCTATACATCTTGTGGTGACGGTACAACTTCTCAGGGTGAATTCTGGGAAGGGATAACCACTGCTTGTGTGAATAAACTTCCTGTGATGTTCATGGTTGAAGACAATGGTTATGCCATTTCGACTCCGGTTTGGATGAACACTCCTGGTGGATCTATTTCAAAAGCGCTTAATAACTTTCCAGGTCTTAAAATTTTTACTTGTGACGGCAACTGTCCCATTGATTCTTATGAGACAATGGTGGAAGTTGAGAAATACATGCGCGCAGGAAACGGTCCGACCTTGGTTCACGCCAACGTAACCCGTCCATATTCTCACTCGCTTTCAGATGACCATTCTTACTACCGCACCAAAGAAGATTTAGCTGAAGAATCTGAGAAAGATGTTTTCAATTCCTTCCCGAAATTTTTAACAGAGACTGGTCTTTTCACCACCGCCGAAGTTAAAGCTCTTCTGGATGAGGTTACTAAAGAAGTCAGAGAGGCTATCAATCAAGCACTTGATACAAAATGGCCGGATAAATCAACTTACATGGATCATTTGTATTCTGAGATTGATCCAACTTCAGCTCAATTTGAAACGAAGCCTTCATTTTCAGGCAAAGAAGATATTCCTCTGGCGACTTCAATAAACATGACTTTGAAGTCTGAGATTAAGAAGAATCCATTGATGATGGTTTTTGGTGAAGACGTTGCGGACTTTTCTGAAGTTGAGAAATATGAAAATCCAGACCTTAAAGGTAAGGGTGGCGTATTTAAAGTGACTCACGGGGTTCAGAAGGCTGCTCAACCTGGCCAGGTTTTCAATTCTCCTCTTGCTGAGGCCAATATCATTGGTCGCGCCATCGGTATGGCCATGAGAGGACTCAAGCCTGTGGTTGAAATCCAGTTTTTTGATTACATCTGGACTGCTTACATGCAGCTTAAAAATGAAATGGCGACAACTCGTTACCGCTCTGGTGGTGACTTTAAGTGCCCTATGGTGGTTCGAGTTCCAATCGGGGGCTACCTTCGTGGTGGTGCCATGTACCACTCACAATCAGGCGAATCACTCTTTACTCATAATCCAGGTATCCGCGTGGTTTACCCATCAAACGCTTTGGATGCTATAGGCCTTCTTAGAACATCGATCCGCTGTGATGACCCGGTCATGTTCCTCGAGCACAAGCACCTTTACTACCAAGGTTATAACCGTTCTGCCGATCCAGGAGAGGAGTATATGATACCTTTCGGTAAGGCCCGTATGGTGAGAGAGGGGAAAGATGCTACCATCGTTGCCTGGGGTGCTTTAGTTCAGAAGTCTGTGGAAGCTGCTAAAGAACTCGAGAAAGAGGGCTATACGGTAGAGATTCTCGATGCCAGAACCATTGCTCCATTTGATTTTGAAGCCGTTAAAAAGTCACTTTCTAAAACTCACAGACTACTTGTTTGTCACGAAGAACATAAAACTTCTGGATTTGCCGGGGAGATTGCTGCCTGGGTAAATGAGAACTGCTTTGAATATTTAGATGCGCCGATTCTTCGTGTGTGTTCTGAAGATGTTCACGTGGCCTATTGTCCGGATTTGGAAGAAGTGATTCTTCCTCAGACAAGTCATGTGACGGCGATGCTTAAGAAATTGTTAGCTTACTGACTATAAAAAATGCCCCTCAAATGAGGGGCATCTAAAACTTAGAATTTAAAACCCTTAAGAAGCTTCTTCCCTTTTTCTTTCAAGTCCCCTGAGCCACCCTTTTTAAGTTTCTCAATTTCGGCCTGAATCTGCTTTTCATTTTTCTTGTACAGCTCACCCAAGTTCCCTAATGAACTAAGGTTATTCTGGTTGCCACCGATCGCTGCCATGAGATCGTTCTTAGGCTTCATAATCTTGTCATCAATAAGACTTTGAATCTTGGTCTGGGCTTCGGCCACCTTAGCACCTATTTCACGTTTAAACCCATTTCCGAGTTCATCTCCGAGATTTGAAGATATCTTCATATCAAAATTTTTGAAGGTCCCGGTAACTGAACCATTAATGTTAATAACTGGAATGGCATTGAGGATATTGTTGAGCATTTCTTCGGCCAGTTTGGTTTTACTTTCAACAATGAACTTTGGTTGGTTTAGAGCTGAATCCCAGCTCATAGCAATTTGCTCCTGAACAAGTTTCATCTGAATTGTAGAAGTACCAATAGCGTTCTTAAATCCAAATTTCATCTTGTCATCATTTACAAAAAGTTTCTCTGGAACTTCAAAAGAGCCAACTTTGATAAGGGCAGATTGCTCGGCAACAGTTTTTGTAAAATCCGCTGTCACTTTTGCCTGAACTCCCATGACCTTGGCACCAGGGAAATCGCCCTTCATATCAAGAATGATAGGCAAACCCACGGTCTTGGGAGATGTTGTTACATTTGTAAGTTCGCCAGAAACCTTACCTGAGTAAGAGTCCTCTGTGCCCTTAGAGCTTAAAGCTGCGCGCTTGAGCCAGAAAAGTGGGTAGCCTTTCGTAATAGGGAAATCATAACTTTTTCCTTCGGCACGCTTAGGGGGAACGACAACTTCTTTTTCTTTTTTCTCAGGCAGATACTGCTTGGCCAGGGCCTGGTACTTTCTTGCCTTCACAATGTACTCAGCAAACTCACCAGCAAAAAGATTCATGGCCATATCTTTAAAATCAATCTGAGGGATTTTAAAATGATCTTTTAGAGAGGCGATGTCCTCTTTAACTAAGTTTTCGACCTCTTTTGGATATTGGGCGACTTGGTTAACTTCTGTTTGTAACTGCTTAGTAGCGGTTTGAACTTCTTTATACTGTTTATTAACTTCTTTCAGAAGATCACCAAGTTGTTTAATACCTTTCGCCTGCTCAAGGACATTTTTCTTCTGAGAAATTTCCTGAACCTGAGTTTCAATAGCTTTAAGTTTTGATGTATCCGAGAGCGTCTTTATTTTTCCATCCCAGAAGTCTTTTTTTGCTGTTACGTCTGCAACCATAGCGTTGAGACGAACTTCACTTTTTAAGTTTCCACGAATCGCTTCCAGCTGCCCCTGATAATCACCACCACCCATGAGGGCAGCGATATTGCCAAGAACGTTGTTGCCGTACTTATTTCTCACTTGAGAGATTACTTCCAGTTGTAATTCATCCATCTTGCTTGGTTTAGCAGGCTCTGGAGGAAGGACACGACCAGGAGATTTTCTGGGTTTTGCAATTTGAATGTTATTGATTGAAGCATCATCAACTACAAATTTCATCCGAAGGAGTGCATCCCACACATATTGGAAGTGGATATTCTCAATCTCAATCATGTTGTGAGTTGGTCTTTCTTTATCTGTTACCTGAAGAACGTTGAGGTCAAATGATCCATTGATAAAGCTTGTTTTAACTGAACCAACGTTAACTTCTGCGCCATTACCTTGAGTCGCTACATATTCAAAAAGAGATTTTAAATGCCTGTCAAAATAATATGAAAAATAGGCAAAGGTAATTATTGAAATGATCAATACCGGAATGATCGCTTCAAAACGGATAGGACCTTTTTTCTTAGGGGCTGTTTTTACTGTGTTAGTTGTATCACTCATATTTCCCCCTTAATTCCACTTGTACTGATCATATTTGTAATACCACTGGTAGAATTTTGTTGCCTCTACCGCTTTCCAGACTTTCGTTTGTTTGAACCTCGCCAGAACCACCTGACGGTACTTAACAATGAAATACTGGCTAAGAAGAAACACTATCGGGGCCAGGGCAAATGTTATTACAAAAGATCCCATAACAATTGAATTATTAAAACGTGTGAATGGTATGAGAGGCATGTTGTAGAGAGTGGTATAAAAACTCTGGAGTGATTCTATTTCAAGGACCTTGCTCCCTACGGAATGGAAAGCCGGATCTAAGAGAAAGGCAATAAATTTAAAGAAGAACGCTATCACTAGGGCGGCCCCTATTTGAATTCTAAAAAAGAAAAGAATGAGAAAAATTAAAAGACTGTGAAGAGAGAGAGTAGGAGTCATCCCTAGAATGAATCCGCAGGTCATGCCGGCGGCCAGTGAAATGTTTCCGGTGTCGGAATTGAGCAATTTGATAAATGCAAATAGCTGTTTGAGTATGAGACCCATGGCTTCTCCTTAGAGATATTTTATGTGAAGAAATTTTAAGGGTGAGGGTAGGGTTTGACTACAGAGAAAGCTGTTAACTGAAGGCGTTAATAAGACTGATGCGGGACCCTTCACCTAGGGCGTTAGGGTCCCGCAGCTGTCTTAAACGATTCCGATTTCGATAAGTGAGTGATCCAAATAGGCAGGTACTTTAAGAGCAGGCCGTGACTCATGATCATTTTCTCTTAGTAGCATTTCTTGATGGGCCATATCCATAAAGGTCTGGTCCCAGCTGCTACCTTCAAGAAAGTTATCTACCCTTTCAATCCATTCAGGGTCATTAACGCTCTCATTAATTGCTGCTTCAATTTCTTCAACAAATCTGGTTGGCGAATCGGCCACATGAATCAACCGAGAGCTGGTGTAGGCATGCACTTCAGAAACCGAAGTTGAAACAACTGGTTTTCCTGCCGCCAAGCACTCAGCGGTCTTAGCAGAACCCGGGGATTTAAGAGGTATAATGGAGCAATCCCAGCCTGCGAGGTACAAAGGAAGTTCGCTGTAATCTTTTTTTCCCAGATAGTGAATGTTAGATCTTTGAGGAAGTGAGGAGACGGCTTTCCCTAGAACAGGACCTAATAAAATAAAATGAAAGTCCGGCCTTATATCAGCAATCTCACTCAAAAGTTGAGAATTAAATTTTTCATCGACTACACCATAAAAACCAATTCTTGGATGAGGGATGTGGATTTGATCTTCAGGCTCTGCTAGAGACATCCGCCCGCGTGAAAAGTGCTCGGTATCAAGGCTATTAGGAAAGGGGTGAACGTTCAGATGAATTTTTTTCATTGAATTGTGAAGCTTTTCCCCATCTGTGAAGACGAGATCTGCTTTAGTAACGATTTCTGATTCTTCATCCATAGCAGACTGATGGGCACTGGTTAAACAATCAAAGATAGTAACAGCAGGGTTTAAGTGCCGTGTGAAATTTAGAGAAGAAGGAGAGTAATACCATACAGTGTAGTCTTTGATTTCTTCATCAGTAATGAGCTCATTCAAAAGATTTCTCAAACTCTCGTTGGCCCTTAAAAAATCCATTCCAGCTGGCAGGTAGGGGATTACAACATGCATATTCTCTTCAGTGACCTTTAAGTGCAGTCGGGGAGATTCGGTGACACCAAAAATAGGTTCTTCAAAATAAAAAACACGACGGTGCTGAGCAAAACGAGTCATCACATGGTGAGGTCTGTGGAAAATAAAATCCCAACGCAGGTGTGAAAAGACTAAAAGGTCAGAAGTCTCACAAGGTGAATTCATAGTCGAATGCTCCAGATTAAAGGGGTGTTGAATTGGCCGATGGCGCGCCTATTCTTTGTCCTCAGACATCTGCGATTTGCGTGCCAAAAATAATATCAATAGAGAGGAGTAAAATGAGTGGCGTAAGTGGACGAAGTGGGGCAATTAACCCTTGAAGAGCCTAGCCTATTTTTGAATCTGCGCCTTTGTCAGACGCTCGACTTCAAAGCGGCTATCGGTTTTAAACCAGTCATTTCCGGCACCGCGTCCGACTGCTTTGAGTAATTCTGTTGAAATTTTGCCCTCTTTCATAATGGACTCATCCACATGCACGAGTTTGACTTCCCCTGTGATGATGGATCCTGACCCGGCATTCTTTCCGTAACAGAGCATATCCCGAAAGTGGCATTCAAAGTGAACAGGGGACTCTTTCATCCTGCGCGCTTTTACGAGTTGAGATTCGATGGGAGTCAGACCAGAAAAAGTAAATTCATCTTCGCCAAAAGGAAGTTCTGTTGAGGAGAGATTAACTTGTGAATAGTTATCTTCAGTGCAAAAGTTTACGACAAACTCTTTCTCGCGAAGAATATTTTTTACAGTGTCTTTAAAGTCACCAGTTGAAGTTCTGATCATCGGTGAGAAAGCAATGATCATCGGGCTTGCAGAGACGGCCGTAAAAAATGAAAAAGGTGCCAGGTTGTTAGTACCATCGATATTTAAAGTCGAAATCACAGCGATAGGCCGAGGTATAATTGATCCGATAAGGAATTTATAATTATCTGCAAATGCGCCGTTAGTTTGATATGTTTTCATAGCAACCACTATATAAGAAACACATTTATGTTTAAAATCCTTATTTTGACTTCAAGTCTGTTTTTTTCACTGAGTCATTTAAATGCAAAGGTTGAAGTCCGTTGGTTTTCAGTGGCTTCGCTGGTTTTAGAGGATGAGGAAACTCAGATTTTTTTTGATCCCATGTTTACCCGGGCCGGTATAAAGCATTGGCTCAACCTCGCTCCTCTCAAGTCCGATGCCACATTGGTGGGCCAGGTGATTCGTGATAATCACCTTTCAAAAATTAAGGCCATCTTCGCCAGTCACTCCCACTATGATCATGTTATTGATGCCCCTCAGATCAGTAGCCTGACTGGGGCGCCTTTCTACGTAGATGAAAGTTCTCAAAGGATTGCTCATGCCTATAGAGATCTTAAAATACAAACGATCAGATTTAAGAGTCATGAAAAAATTCAGATAGGTAAATTTACTATCATCCCTATTCCAAGAAAACACTCCCCGCTTCGGCTGATTAATTTTGATTGGTTGCCGGGGCCCGTTCCGGTAGATTTTGATTTTGGTTTTTATGACTATCACGTGGGTGACACCTGGTTTTATTATATTGAACATCCCAAGGGAAAAATTCTCGTGGATCAGGGATCTGAACCATTCATAAAAGAGATAAAGGCTTATACAAATAATGTGGATGTACTCATTCAAGGCATTGCTAACCGTAGTAGGGAAGAAGCCATCACAGAGGGATATACAAAAGAGTTAACCCCTTCCGTTTTTATTCCCACTCATTTTGATAATTTTTTTATGGATTTTCATCCTGAAGTAAAAGAAATTTCTTATTTACCAAGGGTGAATATGTCAGGATTGATGGAGAAAATGAAAGAAACACATCCGCAAATTAAAATTCAAATCCCGGTTTATGGGCAGAAGATTGAGCTATTTAAATAACCAGGGCCAAATAAAGGCCCACACCCGAAGGTGTGGACCTCATAAGAGTTTAGAAATCTAAAGATAGTTTTACGGTAGCTCTTTTTACTTTCATAACTTGTGAGACTTCAGCTCCCAGTTTCACAAAAAACAATTGTAGGTTTGCTCCGGCAGCAAAGTATCCACCAGAGTTTTCAACTGACTGGCTTCGTTTGGATGCATCTGCGAAAACACCTGTTATCGACGAGTCAACATCACTTTCAGATTTCACAGTCCCCACTTTGGCATAAGGAGAAATGAAACCGAACGTTTTACCTACACCTATCCAAAGAATCCTTGTTTTAGAATCCATGCTAATTTTAGATTCGGCAGGAATACTTGGAGTTGGATCCTGCGTAAAAGAAATTTCAGATTTGGCCCAGTTTAGTCCAACTGCTAAATCAAGTGGCAGGCCAAAAAATGCGCCAGCATTCCATCCAAGTTCGAATGTACTATTTTTTACTGTTACATCGGCTATTTCTCTTTCAGGCAGAAGAGTCATTTCTGCAAAAAGATCAAAAGGGAAGTGAGCACGGGCCATTACCCCTGCGTGATAGAGATTTTCAAAGTCACTTCCATCACCGCCTGATTCATCAATAACATCTGAAAGCTCAGGTGAGGAAGATTTACCACCGAAAGCACCCACTTCAACTCCCCATAGACCATCAGTTTCAGGAGCTGAAACCCCTGTGTGAGAAAAATTTCCCGAAAACTCGCGTGCAATGTTTTCAACATCGGATTTAGAGAGATCTTCAAATTGAGGGGTGTTCGCAAAAACAGTAGCCGAAACCAACAATGTGCCCAGCACGAGATACTTCTTCATGGAAATCCTTTGATGATAGTAAGTGAATACATTCATTTTCCTGCCCAAATGCCTTAGAGGGAAGGTAGGTAAATTTCACATGAGTAAAAGACTCGGCTATAACATCCAGCTTTTCCAATACTCTTTGTTCTCGAGCTTGGTGAACTCTTCTGTCATATCCAATGGGTAACGGGTATCAACCATGACGGCGAACTCATCAGTCCATTCTTTCTCATTGGCCTTAGCAAAAGCTTTTGGATGTGGTCCGTGATTTATACCTTGTGGATGGTAAGTCAGGGCACCGGCATCGATATTATCCCGTGAGAAAAAGTTTCCTGCGTGGTAGAAGAGAACCTCATCGTAGTCAATATTTGAGTGATAGAATGGGACTTTAAGTACGCCTTCCGGG
>DLGL01000072.1:26702-43137 GCA_002482685.1 Bacteriovoracaceae bacterium UBA7695
CAACAAAGTTGTGGGCCACAAACATCGTATGTCCTGATGGGGGAACATGATAGCGGTGGGAAGTTATAGGGCAATAGTCATAGATGGAGATCTTCCAGGGATAGAGGGAACCTTTCCAGCCGACTGCATCTAGTGGATTGAACGGATAGGTTATCTGAGTTTTTTTACCTCTATGCTTGATATCCACTCGGTATTCTTTTGATTCGTGCTCGCTTCCCACAGCAGCTTCAGGAACAAACTTTGCGGTTTGATCGTAGAGAGCGTTAGGGCCCAGAATTCCACGCGCTGGCTCTTCAAATTCTGATTTTGATTCTACTTTAAAGATCTTCAAGGGCTTAGTGAAAAGAGTTTTATAAGTTGTTCCCCTCGGCATGATGATGTAGTCACCCTTGGTGAACGGAACATGCCCATAGGTTGTTTCCATGCGGCCTTCACCTTCATGAATAAAAAACATCTCATCATGGTCTGCATTTCTATAAAAGCATTCATAAGGTTTTGTACGAGTTCCGAGATAGATTTCTACATCATTGTTAAAAAGAATCTTGGTGAATTTATTATTTAAATGTTTGTCGTCAAATAGAGGTGGCAAGTTCCGAGGTTTAAGATCTCCAACAATATGGGTCCAGTTGGTTGGCTGGTTCTGACGGTATGTGTGCGAGACACGCCCAAAAAAACCTTTTCTCCCATGCTCTTCTTCGTAAAGACCTTCCGGGATTTTTACGTGAGCTTGCTTTGTATGAACACCACTTGCTTTAAAATTTTCGGCCATAAATTTTCCTTACGGTTTTGGATTTGGAGTTCCCACAATATTTTTAAGAGTGCCTATTTTTTCAATCTCAAGTTCCAGCAGATCACCTGGTTTAATCCATTTATCCAGTTCAAGGCCGCAACCCGTGCCTACAGTGCCGGAACCAATAAAATCCGTTGCACGGATCCACTCTTCCATGCCCATATGCTCGATCATTTGACCCCAGCTGTAGTGGGAGTCACCAGATTGCCCCTTCGACCACTCTTCGCCGTTTATCCGGGCACTCATGGCAAGGTTTGGCTCTTTGTAATCAAACTCATCGTAAGTCACAATTACAGGTCCCATGACTGAGCACCAATCTTTACCTTTTGCTGGTCCCAGACGAATCGACATTTCTTTCCGTTGAATGTCCCTGGCCGAAATATCATTTAAGATCGTGAATCCGAAGATATGTTTATTAATATCTTTTGCTTTTACATTCTTGCCATCACGGCCGATGACAACTCCCAATTCAAGCTCGTAGTCCAGTTGTTGAGAGTAGAAGGGCCACGGGATAATTTCGTCCTGACCAATAAAACCGGTGTTGCCACCTTTATAGTATGCAGGAATTTCATACCAGGCCGCAGGCACAGCTTCATTTCTTTTCTCAAAACCTTTCTTTACGTGCTTTTCATGAGCGTAAAAATCCCGGTACATATTGATTTCATCCAGAGGCGCATCGAATTTAAGGTCTTTAACATCCAGGACATTAAAGGCCAGATCAGCGCAGCCTTTAGTTTTTAAAACACCTTCTTGAGCGAGTTTTTTATACAGAGAAATCGTTTCATGAAGTTTTGATATTGCTCCATCCTGATGAAGTTTTAAAAAGGCAGCAAGAGATCTCGGAGCAAGTAGGTCCGCACGGTTTTCAGGCTGGTAGAAGCCTTGTTTTTCGTATTCTGCTTGCCAGGTGAGATTTACATCAATAATTGTTTTCTCATCAAGAAAAACACCTAAGCGTTTTTGGCTTCCGAGAAACGATGTTCGTTTATAGGTACAAACTTTCATAATTTTTTTCCATATTTAGCTTTATAGAGTGGCATGACCTCTCCCATAGCCTCGTAAAAATGATTCATCTCTTCTTTAGTTCCGATTGAAATCCTCACATGATCGGGCATGAGGTTAGCACGTAAAGGCCGGATAATGACTCCGTGATTTAAAAGTTCGTTGTATAAAAACAAACTGGCCTCTTCAGAACCTGTTTTCAAAGTGACAAAATTTGTCACTGACTTTATGGGATCAAATCCTTGATGAATCAGATAATCAAAAAGAATCTCATACTGATCGCGGTTATTATCTAATGTGCGCATAAGATGGGGATAGTCAGTCAGTGCTCCGTAAGCCCCTTTTTGAGCAATGAGACCAGGTTCAAAGGGGAGTTTTACTTTGTGTAAATTTCCGATGAGGTATTCATGACCAAATCCGTATCCACAGCGAACTCCTGAAATACCGTAAGCCTTTGAGAAAGTTCTCAGAGTGATCACATTGTCGTAGCGGTAATTCATGGAATCCGGATAATCCCAGGTTCCTTGTGCAAATTCAAAATAGGCTTCATCAAGAATCACGATGGTATGAGCAGGAACATGCTTCATGAGAAAATCAAATTCTTCTTTCGTGATGTAAGTGCCGGTCGGATTATCTGGATTGGCGATATAGACAATTTTTGTATTGGGAGTAATTTTTTTTGCCATCGCTTCAACGTCATACTTGTAGTCTGACTTTCTTGGAACCTGGATAAGTTTGGCCCCTACTGACTTTGCGAGAATAAGAAATCCAATAAAAGTATTTTCACTTGTAACGACTTCTTCATCAGGCTGAAGAAAGGCACGAACAATGTAGCCCATGATACCTTCAGAGCCATTTCCCAAAATAATATTCTGAGGTTTAAGTTTATAAAGCTCACAGAGGGAGTTTTTTAATTGATGAGCAAACATATCAGGATAGCGGTGCACATCCCAAAGGGCATTGGTCATTTCCCTAATTGCAAAAGGTGATGGCCCAAGTGGGTTCTCATTGCTTGCGAGTTTAGTAATTTTAGTCAGACCTTTTTCACGGGCCAATTCATCGATTGGCTTTCCGGCCTGATAAACTTCTAACTTTTCGATATAGTCTGGAACAAGTTTCTTTTGCATGGTGTCTCTTTAAGATTTATACCTCAAAAAACTACCACACGTGAGAGCCGGATTCCAAGGGTTATGCGTCTGCCCATAACAATGCAAATTAAATCTATTAGGCTCATCTGATGATAAAAATTCGCTCTCGTGCTCTGGATGTATTCAGAGGTTTAACCGTTGCTCTTATGATTCTGGTAAACAACCCTGGAAGTTGGACTTCAATCTACGGACCACTGAAGCACGCTCCCTGGCATGGACTAACTCCGACTGACCTGGTTTTTCCTTTTTTCTTATTTGCAGTTGGAAATGCTCTCTCCTTGGTCTCTCCGGATTTAAAAAAATCCCTCAAAAGAACTGCGCTTATTTTTCTTATTGGGTTAGCACTCAACTGGTATCCCTTTTTTAGCTGGGTTGGAAATGATTTAGTTTTCAAAAGCTGGACATGGATAAATGCCGAGGGATTTGAAGTTGGTTTACGGATTTTTGGTGTGCTTCAGAGAATCGCTCTGGCCTACGGCTTTGCTTCGATACTCTGTTCTCTGTTTAAAAAAAATGTTTTACCCGTTAGCCTCATTCTCCTGGTAACTTACTGGGCCCTGTGTGTCTTGTTTGGCACAGGTGATGTTTACAGTCTCGAAGGTTGGTTTGGTACTGGCATTGACCGTGCAATATTAGGGGCGGCTCATATGTATCAAGGTGAAGGAGTTCCTTTTGATCCTGAAGGTTTAATGAGTACCATTCCCTCCATCGCTCAGGTTATGTTGGGCTTCTGGGTGGGTGAGAAGTTAAGAGATTTTGATAAGGATAAAGTCCTTTTGTATTTCTCTCAGATTGGAACTTTTTTTATTGTAATAGGTATTATCTGGAATGTTATTCATCCGATTAATAAAAAAATCTGGACCGGCTCATATGTCCTGGTCACTACTGGGCTATCGGTTTTGATACTGGGCTATCTTGTTCAGTTTTTAGATGTAAAAAAGATAGAAGCTAAATGGGCGAAGTTCTTTGAGGTCTTCGGCAAAAATCCCCTTTTTATATTTGTTTTAAGTGCATTTATCCCAAAAACAATGTCACTTATTCGGATTCCATATGGGGATAAATTTCTCAATCCACTTCAGTTGTTTTATGAAAAAGTTTGTACTGTTATTCCAGGCGATCCTGAGAACGGATCACTTTTTTATGCACTACTTCTTGTAGGTTTCTATGGGTTCATTGCCTGGTGGATGGATAAAAAGAAAATATACATCAGAGTTTAAGGAATGAGGGAAAAGTAATCTGCCGCTGCCGATTCAACCTTTGAATTGCTTTTCTCTTTCTGAATAACAGCTCTCACAACCGAGTCTTTGATCCCGGAAGCGGCGGCAACCCGTACCATCCTTGCGTATTCCCAACCCTGAAAAACCGAGCTCCCTCTGAGTAAGATATTTCTAATAAAGGATTTTTCTGTAGCATTTAGATTGGTGCCTGGAACGAAACTATATAAAAGAGAAGAGTTGGATCTGTCCCGATTAAAAATTTTCATAATAACTTCGTTTAAAATTCTCTCGTCCTCACTTCGAACATGTTGAGGATTTATAGCTTTGCCTGCGTAGAGGGCCTTGTCCGAAAGATCTTGAAGCATCCAGATTAATTGTTTTTGAAGTTTCTCATCCTGAGTTGAGCGAAGTTGAGTAATGGCAATAGGGGAGACTTGTGGCAGAACTCCTAAGTTCAAACATGAAAGAATTCCTGCACCCTCTGCATTTTTTAAAAAGCTCAGGTAATTTTTGATGTCCTCCAGACGGATAGATTTGAGAAGTTCGTCCGGAAGAGTGCACAGTCTGTCTTTTTTCTCTACCGTTAAGGGAAGGGTAAAAAGGGATTGGATGTAACTTTGAGATGAACTTAGAAATTCTTTTTTGGAAATCCACCCGACTTTATAAGCAAACTCCATATAGGATACACCTAAAACAGAGTTTTTCATTTTTGCTACAACGGGCATTATTTTTTGATGAATCTCAGTATTCTCTCTAAGCGGGGCGAGATCTCTTTGTGTGAACTCAACAGACTTGATCACTTCAACAATTGAAGGCAAGTATAACATGTGCTTTTCACCTGAGAGCATGGTCACCATTGACTCTATCTTTACGTGATTTGGAGATGTGTCGTCTCTGAGACCGCAAATTTCTCCCCACTGATTAGACTTCATCTTTATGGGCTGCTCTTCCCGATAGCTGGTATTTTTAAAAGCGGCTGCAAGTTGAGAATTTTTTGCGAGGGATTGTCTTCTCAGATAACTGGCATAGTCACCCTTGGTTTGAAAATATTTATTGAGGTTTATGGCATTGTATTTTCCGCGAGCGACTACTGAAGAAAAACCATATAAGTGGGCCGTTTCGGAAAAAACACGGTCCATACGGGCCTTATTACTATCTCCCAATTCTCCATATCGTGATTCGACGATTTCCTGCGCGCGAATAGGTGTGAATCCGTCTTTCCTGAGCACGTTGTAGTATTCGGTTGGAGAGCGTGAATCAACATTTTTTTCTGAAAGAGTATTACAACCCATGAGAAAAACTTCCTGAGGGCGTTTAAGGATATTGTCACAGGATTTTTGACAGGACTTTTGCTCCATCTGGTTTAGGGAAAGTTTTAAAGCGGAATAGTCGCTAAAAAATTCTCCTGAAAAATGCCCGGATACAAGTAGCACGTCACAGACCACGTCTGATTGGCAGGCCTTATCAAACCATTTCGATTTCGGATCATTTTTATCGCTGGCATAATCCGTCAATTCAACAAATTTAAAGTCTCTTGGATCCAGATTCTTCTTAAAACTTTGGGCTTCGTCGGATGAATTAATGGTAGCTGTACAGACAGTGAGTCTGTCGTCGGCCAATGCTGGCAAGGCAAGGATTATGAGGAGAGTTGTAAGTAGCTTCATTCCCCTATATTACCCGGATAGGCTAAACATTTGGCCCGGTTATGAAACTTCTTCTGATCTGGATAAAATCTAGTCACTCTTTGCGCTCTTAGTTATTTCATGTGCTTAGCGATAGAAAAGGCTTAAAATCTTGTGTGTATGAATCACTCCGGGTTAGAGTAACCCAATTAAAAAGTGAGGGTTTCAATGAAGTTATTAGAAGGAAAAAAAGCCTTAATCCTGGGTCTGGCCAACGACCGCTCCATTGCCTGGGGAATAACGAAAGCTTTTAAAGATCAAGGAGCCTCGATCGCTTTGTCTTACGTTAATGAAGCTATCCACAAACGTGTTGAACCGCTTTCTCAGGAAATCGGCGCTGACTTTATTTTTGAAATGGATGTTACAAACGATGCTCACTATGAAAGCATGAAAAAAATTGTTGAAGAGAAATGGGGCAAGTTTGACATTATTGTTCACTCTCTGGCCTTTGCTGATAAAGAGGACCTCTCTAGGCCTTTCATTCACACCAGCCGCAAAGGCTTTGCTATGGCCTGTGATATTTCCGCTTTTTCACTTGTGGGTCTGTGTGATGCTTTAGCACCACTGATGAATGATAATGGCTCAGTCATCAGCATGACTTACTACGGCTCTCAGAAAGTGATCAAAAACTATAATGTAATGGGTGTAGCGAAAGCGGCTTTAGAAGCATCAACTCGCTACCTTGCTTATGATCTTGGCCCACGAGGAATAAAAGTAAACTGTATTTCTGCAGGCCCGATTAAAACTCTCGCAGCATCTGGAATTTCTGGCTTTAGGGGTCTCCTCAATCAGGTTGAAGAAATCGCACCAATGAAGAAGAACGTCACACCTGAAGATTGTGGGGGAGCGGCATTGTACCTGGCTTCACACCTCTCTGGCGGAGTTACAGGACAGATTCTTTATGTAAGCTCTGGTTTAAATATTTTAGGTGGTTTTTAATTGGAATATCAATACGGACAATTTACACCTGAACATCTGGCAAAGATGGAAGAGGGTGTGAAGCTATTTAACCAACAGATGTATTGGGAATGCCATGAATCGCTGGAAGATGTCTGGATTGAAGATAAGGGCGATAATGCCCGCAATGTGTACTGGGCGGTGATTCAAGTTGCTGCTGCATGTATCCATTACCGCGATTCAAATCTTATCGGCGCACAGGGAATGATAAACAAAGCGAAAGAAAAATTCGCTCGTTGTCGAAGTCTCAATATTCTCACACCTTTGGCCATTCAGTACCTGGACTGGGAGGAGCTGGAGGCGCTCTCGATGAAAATCCCGGATAAAGACGCAGAGTTGGACAACTTTGAATCTCTATGGAATTTTCGATTTAAAAACTATAAATCTCATCCTGTTTGATTATAAAATCCTGGGGAATTTACCCTGAGGAGTTTTATGCTTTGGTTAGTCGTAGTTGAATGGATCGCACGTGCAATTTTATTACTTTTAGTTGGCCTCTCCTTTTGGTCCATCACCATCATCATTGATCGTCGTCGCTATTTCAAAAATCTTAATCTACCTGACGGCGATGTGAAAAAAAACATCCGCAATAAACAGTTTACTTTCAAAGAGCATCATTTTTACAGCGACATGTTGAGTGAGATGGCCACCTTTAAAACTTCAGACCAAATTGATAAGGCCTTTGATGCCATCGCAGTGGAAAAGAAAAAGGAACTGGAAAAAGGTTTACCGATTCTGGCCACCCTTGGTTCAACCACTCCCTTTGTGGGTCTTCTAGGAACAATTTTGGGAATCATTGTAAGCTTTGGAGAATTATCTCAGGGCACTGGCAGTACCAACTCGGTAATGTTCTCTCTGGCAGAAGCTTTGATCCTCACCGCTGTCGGATTAATAGTCGCGATCCCGGCAGTTGTGGCCTACAACTTTTACGGCAGAAAAGTAAAAAGTGTTATCTCTGAAGCCGCGAGCCTAAAAGATCTCTACATCGCTTATAAGGATTAATTATGGCGACCAAACTTGATGATAATGATGAAGGCTTTAATGATATCAACATCACACCCTTTGTAGATGTGGTGCTGGTGTTATTGGTGATCTTTATGGTGACAGCACCAGTGATGGTCAAAGAAAGCCTGAAAGTGAACCTCCCGAAGACCCTCACTTCTGATATTACTTCCAAGGCGGATTCTATCGGAGTGGCGATCACTAAAGAAGGCCAGGTGCTTTTTAACGGCAAACTCATGGGCCCGGAGAGTTTACAGGCTGAGCTCACTCGGATTTCAAAGTCTGCACCCGATACAAATTTTCTCATTAGTGCCGATACCGATTCCCGCCATGGAGATGTGGTACGAATGATTGATATGCTCAAAAAAAATAATCTCAACCGTTTTGCTCTTCAGGTTGAGAAAATTAAAGAGGGCAACTAAGGTGGAATCCCTTAAGCCCTGGCAGCTCTCCTTTTTTTTCCACTTTGGGACAGCGGCGCTGATCATTGCTCTTAGTTTCTTTCGCATCTCAAATAATGAAGTCTACGAGGTTCCGATTGAAATCTCAGCACCAGCTGAGGTTCAGAATCTGAATGAAGTAAAAGAAAAACCCAAAGTCGTTTTAAAGTCAGTCAATGAGCCAGTTCCGGAAGCAGAAGCTAAACCGGTGCGGGAAATTTTTGGGGCTAACCGCAATTCTTATACAGATAGCACTGTTGGAGATGACGGTGTGGATGCAAAAAAAGGCAATACCCTGGCCAAGGAAGTGGATCAAACTAAACTCGAAGATTCTGATGCTTCTAATCTTCCTACGCCTACTGAAGAGTACCTGGTTTCGGAAATGCCCGTGGTCATGACCGAGGTCAGACCAGTCTATCCTAAAGAGGCCCGTGAAAAACAACTGGAAGGTGCAGTCGCCCTGGATGTGTTGATTGATGATCAGGGTTTGGTAAGACAAGTTAGTGTGATTGAAGGAGCAGAAATATTCCGAAATGGTGCTGTTGAGGCCATGAAGAAGTTTCGATTTAAACCTGCCAAGGTTGACGGAAAATCTGTAGCGGTTCGGATTCGTTATTCATTAAATTTTAAGCTGGAGTTCTAATGTCTTGGATACTTGTTTTACTTTTTTCTGCTCTCAGTTTTTCTCAAGGGATTCTCCTTGAGAAGGGAACCCGCAAACCACTTAAAGATGTTTCAGTCTTTTTGCTCCCAGCAAAACTCAAAGCCGTCACTGATCCTAAGGGAGCATTTGGTTTTGAGTCGGTGCCTGAAGGTCAGTGTACAATAATTATTAACTTATCTGGTTATAATAAGTATGAAAGAAATCTCAAATGTGCGGACGCGGTTAAACAGACCGTTTATCTGGAAAAAAAGTTTTACACGGGCTTTGAAACCACGGTTACGGGCAAAGTAAATAAGAGGGATGATCAGGCCCAGAGTTTAACCCAGGAAGAATTTATCAAAGCTCCCGGCTCCTTCGGAGGCGACCCAGTCAGGGCCGCACAGAATCTACCCGGAGTCGCCTCTCAAGGTGGATCGGCCCAGATCATTGTTCAAGGTGCAAGCCCGGATGATACGGGATACGTCGTCAACGGTCACCGTGTGCCATTGGTGTTTCACTTTGGAGGATTGAGTTCTGTTATCATTCCGGAAGCTGTGGAACGAGTAGATTTACTACCCAGTGGGTATGGCCCTGAGTATTCACGTGCTATCGGAGGGATTATCGGTCTAACGACTAAAGCTCCTAAGGATGACCGGATTCACGGTATGGCCTACGTTGACCTACTCAATGCCGGTGGATTAATCGAAGGCCCAATTGATGATAAGTCATCATTTTTGGTAGCTGGTCGCTACAGCTATATAGGTCAGGTGCTCAAAGCTGTTGCTGAAGAAAATGATGACTTCGAACTGACTGCGGCTCCGACTTATTATGACTTTACCTCGATGTATAAAAGAAAAATCAACGACAAAAATGATTTTAAGACCACACTCATTGCAAGTAAGGATGAACTTGAGTTAGTGGTTAATAAGCCTATTAACGATGACCCGAGTCTGCGTGGAGACTTTTATAACCGAACAGAATTTTTCCGTATTATTCCTCAGCTAACGACGCAACTTGATGGTCGCCATCGCATGGATAACTCCATCGCTTTAGGTCGGGATAATCTGCTGGTCAATGTTGCCGGAAAATATCTCGATATTAATTCAACCGTCATCTCTCAGCGCTCAGAGCTGGTTTCAGAATGGAAGCCCACTTATAAAACGTATGTCGGGTTAGATAATCAGTGGAGTGATACTAAAGTAGGCCTAAATCTTCCGGCACAAAATAATATTGGAGGCGTGGGCACTCCATTTTCAGTAGGGGAAGAACGTAAGTTTGAAACACAAGTGGCCCAAACGCAATTGGGCGCTTATCTCAGGCAAGAAATTAAAACCTCTGAAGATTCTAAGTGGACCTATTTACCTAATTTAAGGGTCGATCATTTTACTGTGAATACAGAGACCCATTTGCAGCCCCGGTTTCAACTGCGCTATCAATGGGATCCAACACTTCTCTTACGAGGATCATGGGGAAAATATGTTCAGTCTCCTCAGCCTCAGGAGAGTTCATCTGACTATGGAAACCGCAAGGTGCGCTCACCTTACGCCTTTCATTACACCACGGGATTTACCAAAGATTTTCGCCAGGGAACTAATCAGGGATTTGAATTTACCAATAATTATTTTTATAAAGAACTGAAAGACCTGGTATATCCGGATATCAAAAAACGCTACGCCAATTCTGGAACAGGAACTATCTACGGAGCAGAAATTCAAACCAAATATCGAAAAAATGAATGGAGCGGACAGTTAGTGTACACTTACCTAAAAAGTACCCGGCATATTCCTGGATTTGGAACACGTCCCTCTGAAACTGATCAAAATCATAATTTAAATTTAATCGGTGCTTACAATAAAGAGCGCTGGACCTTCTCGGCACGATTCCGTTTTGTGACCGGGCTGCCTTACACCCCGGTTAATGGGTCAACCTATGACAGCGATAATGATGTTTACATTCCGAATGCCGGAAGAATTTATTCTCAACGCTTTGATGCCTTTAACCAGTTAGATATCCGAATAGATCGAAAGTATATTTTTGAGACCTGGATTTTAACAGCCTATGTGGATATCCAAAACATTATGAACCAGGCAAATTCTCAGAACATTCAGTACTCTTATGACTATACCGAAAGTGACAAAGTCAGAGGTCTTCCCATCCTTCCGACCTTCGGTGTAAAAGGAGAATTTTAAGATGAAATATTTAATCCTTCTTTTATTATGTGTCTCTTGTGGTGGCAGTGATTTTAAAAAAATTGAACGTCTTAAAGGTTTTCGCATTTTAGGCATTCAATCTCCGCAGTCGGAAGTGGACCCGGGTGCAACTGTAAATAACATTCGTGTGCTCTTCTCAGATGTGGGAGGAGGACGTGCTATATCTGGCACTACTGTGAGTTGTATCGATCCAGGAATCGCTCTTGGTGCTAAAGTGAACTGTGATCACGATCCAAACCGGGTCAATGGTACTTACAATATTAATACTCAGACGGAGGATGAAACCGGGGGATTATTCACCGGTCTCAGTACGAGTGTGGCCTCTGTCACTGTGCCCGCTCAGATCTTTCTGGGTCGCAGCTCTCGGGAGCAATTGAACGGAGTTGGCTACATCATTATCTTTACTTTTGAAGCCGATGGAAAAACCTTCAGTGCTTTTAAGCGGATCGTTGCCACGAATAGAGTTTTAAAAAATACTAATCCAACTGGGCAGCTTCTTCTTAATGGGGTGAATATTGCTTCTCTACCGGATAAGGATGATAAACTCTCAGTTTCAAGCTCATCAGCTGAGACGTATCAGTATGAAAATGTGGATGGATCGCTTGAGACCCGCACCGAAGAAATTCAGGTGGCCTGGTATATATCCTATGGTAAGCTCAATAAACCTAAAACGTTTGCCAATGAAGAAACGGAATTTTTAGAAGACCGCTCATCGGCGCCTTTCACCTTGTTTGCCGTGATTCGTGATGAACGTGGTGGATTCAGTTACTTAAGATATTAAAGGGTTTTATGAGTTCCATGTTAAAATCGATTCCCCTGGCCTTCAGAATGATTCTTCGGGATCCGGTTAATCTTCTGCTGGCCTTATTCCCAACATTAATTGCTCTGGCCCTCTATTTATTGACCATCACTACCGTATACAGAAACTCAGACCGTTATGTTTCCATGTTCCGGGGTTATATCTATACAGCGGATCAGGCTACCATCCTGGCCAAACTTCTTACGGCTGTCCTTATCATTTTTATTTTTGTTTTAATGAGTTGGACCTTCGTCATTGTAGTAGGAATCATTGCGGCCCCTTTTAATTCTATGTTGAGTTCTCGCATCGAGAAAAAATTGGTACAACAGACAGTTAATCCTGACCGTAAAGAGACCCTTCAGAAAATAGGACAGGGTTTAGGTCAGACTTTCAAAAACGAGCTTAAAAAGCTTATTTTTATTGTCATTGTGGCAGCTCTTGCCTTCATCCTGAATCTCTTTCCTCTCTTCTATCCAGTAGGGATTTTCCTGGTCTCTGTGCTTTTGGCCGTTCAATTCCTTGATTACTCATGGTCCCGGCATGACCTGCACTTTGGAGCATGCTTAAAAGACACTCTGCTAAACATAATCCCTTACAGTCTCACTGGATTTCTCTTTCTCTTACTCGTAACTGTGCCCATAATAAATGCATTCATCCCAGCATTAGCAACTAGTTACTATACGGTGTTATGGCTCCACAGACAGAACAAAATTTAGTCGTCCCTGAGATAAAGGTCATTGCGATCAAACTGCCCTTCGATTTGCAGGAGAGGCTTCTTAGTTTTCCATTTCTCCATTTGATCCGCGAGCAGTATCCAGAAGCTGAGATCCATTTTATTACCCCTAAGAAACAAATCGAAGTCTTGAACCTGCTTCCTTTCACTGCCTATTATCATGAGTTCGATGAAAATGAGATCGAGAATATTTTTGATGTTCACCGATACACCGTAACAGCAAAGATTTTCAATGTTGATCTTTTTATCTCCCTTACTAATTCATTTGTTGATGGATGCCTTGGATTTGGATTGAGAGCAAAGAGGCGTTTGGGTTTTTCTGATGGATGGAAAACACTGCTTTTTACAGATAAAACTCCCAGACTTGGTGGCCATCATATTACTGAAGATTACTTCTCATTGTACCGCGCTCTTCTTGGGGTTAACTCAGACCAGAAAATCAAGGCCATGTCCCGCGACGTTCCTGCTGTTATTCCTGACTGGGATAAGCTGCCTTATATTGCCATAAATCTCTCTCCCATTCGTCATGCTGGTATAGAAGATGAAATTATGGAACTCATCAATTACTTTGAGGATCAGAGGATTGTTCTTTTTGCTTCGGAAGATCAGGAAAAAATTGATCACCTCATAAATCCTTTTATCGATCGATTAAATAAGAGAAATATTTATATTAATTACTTTCATAAAAACTGGATTGAACTCGCCAAAATGCTCGCTTTTTCAAGAGGGGTCATTACATTCAATGGACCAGTTGTGAGTTTGTCGTCATACGTAGGGGCCAGGACTGTAGTTCTTTATGACTCGGAAGATCCTCAGAAGACAGGACCACTTTTCTTTTTGGGAGAATCTTTAATGTTGAATGTAAATGATCCGACTTTATCATGGCCTGAGACATCTACTGGATCTATAAAAGACAGAAAGAAATTTAATATGCAGGAAGTTTTTGGAAATGCGTTTGAGTTTTTTAAGATGGTGATCAGATAAGCATGCTCAGAAATGAGCATGCTTAAAAAATATTATTGCCAGCTTTCTAAAATTTCCTGAAGAGAACTTAGTTTATCTTGAAAGCCTTTAGCTTTTTCACGAACCTCTGCACGGACTTCTTCCGGAGCATTGTTCATAAACTTCTCATTATTAAGTTTAGCTTCAACCTTACTGTAATCGGCCTGAGTCTTATCCATGTCTTTTTTAATACGGTTGATTTGGTCGTTGATATCAATCAAACCTTCTAAAGGAATAAAAATTTGAGTGTGATTGGTGGCCAGAGAGGCAGACTTTCTCGGCTTCTCTTCTGCCTTAGAACGAATCGTTCCCGACTTCACATTCGCCAGGTCTTTCAAAAAGTGGCGAGACTCATACACAAACTTTGCCAGACGTTTATCATCAGTGAAGAGCTTCACATCGATTTCATCTTTTGGCTTTAGGTTAACCGAAGAGCGGATATTTCTGATGCCTGAAGTGACTTCAATAAACTTATTCATCATCTCCTGGACTTCTGCATTCTCCAAACTTGGATCGTACTCCACATATTCTTGTCCAATCAGTAGAGACTTATCGTTCTCAATAATGCTCCAGATCTCTTCTGTGATAAACGGCGTGATCGGGTGAAGCAGGATCACAATTTTTTTAAAACAGAACTTAAGTATGGTGGCGCGAATGACTTTTGCTCTTTCATCTTTGCCGTTCAGGATGTTTTTAGAAAGTTCGATGTACCAAGAGCAGAACTTATCATAAACAAACTGATAGATCTCAGAGCACGCATCATCAAAACGGTAAACGTCCATGGCTTCATTCATAGATTTTGCGACAGAATTAAGCTCAGCAAGGATCCACTTGTCGTGTAAATGCCACTCAGATTTAACAGGAAGGGCATCTTCGGCCTTATCCAGGTAAGGATGCATGAAGCGGAATGCGTTCCAGAGTTTATTGACGAAATTTCTATAACCCTCAATTCTTTCAGGATCAAGATTTAGGTCACGGTTATAGCCGGATCCAGCTGCCAGCGTGAACCTCATAGCATCTGTTCCGTATTGCTTGATCATATCAAGTGGGTCGATCCCGTTACCTAGGGACTTACTCATCTTGCGACCTTGCTTATCGCGAACAATCGCATGAATGTAGACGTGCTTGAACGGAACGTTATTGGTCACCTTCATGCTCATCATCATCATCCTGGCGACCCAGAAGAAAATAATGTCAAAACCAGTTATAAGAGTGGAATTTGGATAAAAATCATCAAAGCGTTTTTCTTTCATCGCTTTCTCGTCCGGCCAACCCAGAGTCGATAGTGGCCAGAGACCAGAAGAGAACCATGTATCCAGGACATCAGGATCCTGGGAGAAATCTGTACTATGACATTTTTCACATGCTGATGGATCAACTTCGGCTGCCCACTTTGCATCACAACTCTTACAGTAATAAACCGGGATCTGATGACCCCACCATAGCTGACGGGAGATACACCAGTCTTTAGGGTTTCTCAGCCAGGCGAAATATGTATTCTCCCAGCCTTTTGGAAAGAAAGTAGTGTCACCTTCCTCAACTGCTTTAACTGCATCCTGGGCCATCTGGGTTGTATTCAGAAACCATTGCTTAGAAACCATAGGTTCGATAATTTCATCAGAGCGCTCGCCGTGACCGACGGGATGAACATGGTCTTTTTTATCAACTAAGGCCCCAAGTTCAACCAGGATTTCTTCAACTTTTTTTCTGGCCTCCTTTGCCTTAAGACCTTCGATTTCAGGGGCCAATTTATTAAACGAGCCGTCTTTATTGAGGATATTAATGATAGCAAGACCATTGCGTTTGCCAATTTCAAAATCGTTGAAATCGTGACCAGGAGTTACCTTCAAACAACCCGTTCCTTTCTCTATATCAACGTGCTCATCACCAATAATCGGAATTTCGCGGTTACAAATGGGAATGATTGCAGTTTTACCAATCAGATCTTTAAAGCGCTCATCATTAGGATTAACTGCTACCGCAGTATCAGCAAAAATAGTTTCCGGTCGGGTAGTGGCAATGATGAGTTCAATACCTGGATCTTCTTTTACTTTGTACTTTAAGAAGTAAAAGTGACCTTTAACTTCTTTGTGCTCAACTTCCGCATCAGATATCGCTGATTGAAGAATCGGATCCCAGTTAACAATGTAATCAGATTGATAAATTAAACCCTCGTTAAAGAGCATAACAAAAAATTTTTTGACTGCCTTGTTCGGAACTTCATCTAAGGTAAAAGTGGAGTAGTCCCAGTCACATGAAACACCCATTTTTTTTTGCTGGGCCACAATTTCAGAGCCGTACTGCTCTTTCCATTTCCAGATGCGTTTAACGAACTCTTCCCGACCTAAATCATGGCGATTTTTCTTTTCTTCTTTCCAGGTAAGTTTTTCAACCACAGATTGTGTTGAAATTCCTGCGTGGTCTGTCCCAGGTATCCACAGAGTCTCAAAACCCTTCATTCGCTTATAGCGGATAAGTGCATCCTGAGTCGTTGCATCCAGGGCGTGACCCATATGAAGCTTTCCAGTCACGTTCGGAGGTGGCATGAGGACGGTAAAGGTTTGTTTCTGTTTTCCGGCCTTCGGTTTAAACGCCTGAGCGTCCATCCATTTTTGGTACCATTTATTTTCAGCACCCTCAGCGTCGAAGGTTTTTGGGAGGTTATTTTCGATTTCCATTATCTAGACCCTTTGATGGCTTCAATCATTTTATCCACATCTTTTGGAGATAATTTGTGGATAGCTTTAGTTTTTAAATTTTTAAGGAGGATTTCATTGTTCGCAATTTCTTCAGAACTTAAGATAATTAAG
>DLGL01000072.1:43159-49018 GCA_002482685.1 Bacteriovoracaceae bacterium UBA7695
GTCTGAATTGGTGTAGATTTTTTTTGGTTTTGCTTCACCCAAAAAAACTTCAACTTTAATGGAAGCGTTCCTGAAAGTCTGTGCCATCTCCATAGCTGGTTGTTCCGAAGCCTGATCCTGGTAAGCAATCATGACATCCACATCTTGCTTCGATGTGTTCGGAAGAAGGTTGTGGGATTTTAAAAACTCAGTGAGTGGCACTTCGCCCATTCCAAAACCAATACCTGGAAGAGGAGTTTCTCCAAAAATAGAAAGAAGGTTAGCGTAAGCTCCACCACCGGCCACCGCCCGGTTATTTTCCGGGTGTTTATCAAATACCTCAAATACCACATCAGTGTAGTAATCAAGACCTCTCACCACAGATGGGTCAAACTTAATGAATTCTGCCAGACCCAGAGACTTTAATGATGAGAAAAGTGTCACAAGAGGTTTGAGGACCTGTCCGTAGGAATCATCTTTATTTGAACCAGTGAAGGTTTCATTGAAGAAGGATTCAATGTCATTGATGGATTTAAGGTTAACATATTTCTCAAAGATCTCAGTTTTATTAGCATCGCCAGTAATCTGGTTTACTTCGGCCGAGAATTTATCTGCGGGCATTTTATTTTTTTTATCAACCAGTTTATAAAGTTTTTTTGTCATCTCGGCTTCGAGTTGAATCGGTCCGGCAAAAACATAATCCACAAATTTTCGGCTATTAATAAGAATTTCAAACTGGGATGAGTTAGCACCAAATGACTTCATGATAGCAATTGCGAGCTGAATAATCTCAACATCGCCTAAACCTTCCGGAGCTCCGAAGATATCGGCGTTGTATTGCCAAAACTCACGCAGGCGACCCTTCTGAGGTTTTTCATAACGCATGAGATTTGGAATTGCGTACCAACGGAGAGGTTTTGCGACTTCTCGATGAATTTGCGCCACCATCCGTGCCACAGTAGGAGTCATCTCTGGACGAATGGCCACTTCACGAGCGCCTCGATCGATAAAATTGTAAACTTGTTCATTAATCAGTTCTTCGCCGGATTTAGCTTTGTATAAAGCAAGTTCTTCAACCATCGGACCATCGTATGGTTCATACGCAAACATCTCAGAAACTTCTGCCATTTTTGAAAAGATATAATTTCGTAGCCTCATCTGTTCCGGAAAAAAATCCCGGGTACCTTTATAAGGAGATTTTGAGAGGGCCATATGATGTCCTTTGAGGGAGAAAAGCGTTCTGATTATACAAAAAAGGCGCCCAAAAAGGTACCTCTAAGGCGCTATGACAGGAGGTGTTATTCAGGGTTAAGGAGTTTTTGGTTTCTCTTCGGTCTTATTTTCAAGCTCCCGGGCCAGATCGTCACTCATGGTGCTCATATCAAGGGGAGTGACCTTATCAATCTGCTCAGTCGCCTTGGCCTTTTCTATTTTTGATTGCTCAGAAAGACTCAGCGGCAATTTATCATTTTGCATGTTTTTAATATCCTCAGGATGCAGATCTAGGAGCTTTTGAGGAATATTGATAATGACAGTTTGAGTGTCACCTGTGGCAGTTGAGGCGTACCTTTTAAAAAGAATTGAGCGCTCATTAATCCTTTCAAGGACGCTCCATGAAACTTCTTTAGAAAGTTGGTTGAAGTCAGCAGCGCTCAGGCTATCCATTTTATCAATCCATGGAAAAAGATAGTTTAAGTAGCGCTCAAATCGAAGGGCCTCTTGTTTTTTAGATCCTTCAAACCGGTTGGAACTAAAGCTCTCAGATGAGATAAGGCCTATTTTTTTTCTGTGGTTGAGTTCGGCTATAATGGATTGCCAAATCCACTTCGAGAAAGCGTTCAAATAAGGTTTTTTTCCTTTAAAATCTTGTTCTAATCGGGTCAGCAGATAAGTCGTCATGTCAAACTGACGGACTTTTTTAAATCTGTACTCAAGAGTACTTTTGATAACTTCTGTCTTCATCAGCATGAAGATATGTTCTTTTTTGAGAAAGCCCAAATTGTCATTGAGATCTTTACAGAGAGCAACCATTCGCAGTTTCTCTGACGGAAGTTTAATCTCAAGCTTCATCGAATCAAAAAGCAATGAGAATTCGTATGGGGCCCTGTCATTGATAGTTGTAAAATCTTTATCAAAGGCCATGCAATTGAAACTTAATATGAGCATCAGGAGTACACTAAATTTCAAGTGGTAACTCCTCTGTGCTGCGAACCGGTGCTTTTAACTTATCATCAGTTATGTTTGATGAACCTTCTATGACGAAAAATTCTCCTCTGAAAGGAATCAGAATTCGACCATCCATACTTAAAATCTGATTGACCGTATTCATCTCAGACAAAATTTGAACCTGTGTTGTCTTTAGATCGAGCTTTACGACATCTGTAGACTTAAAATTAATTTTTTTCAGGTGCGTGAAGGTCTTAATAAAGTAGATGGATTGATCTGTGCAGACCATGTTGCCCAGATCTGAGTCTGTAGAGCTGTAGGCCGTAGTGAATCCTGCAAGATTGGTCGAACTCGAAATTTGAATCTGCATGATTTTTGAATTGCGACTAATGTCATCGTAGGGAAACTCACCAATCCCCATATAGCCTTTGGCCTGGCAGAGTTCGAGTCTTGTCCCACTTTGGGAACTTTTATAGAGGATATTACTTTTTTGAGTTATAAGGTTGTACTGGATCAGAGCGACAGTGCCTTTTTCATTTACGTCTGAGTATACGACTGTGTCAGAGCTCACCATTTCGATCTCTGGTTGAAAGAAAGGAGAAGTTTTCGCCGGCAGCCTGATCATAAATTTTTTCTGAGTCAGGATATTTTGTATATTGATAGTTTTATCTATAGTGTCGTAAAACGTAATCCACTCATCATCAAGATGAAGTCTCGCACCACGACCAACTCCAATATCTTTAAGCTGAGTTTTACCCCAGTCAACCACCTTGATTTTATGATTCTTGGCCAGGTTATACTCTCTTTGGTGTTCTGGGATTACCTCAATAATGAGTCTGCGCTTAAACCTGGAGTCTTTGACTAAAAAGTCACTTTGAGAACTTTCTGAAAGAAAGTCTTCACTTCGAAAACTACTAATGAGTCCCAATACTCCCTGTTTTTTCTGTACGTAAGCGTATCTGCCATCAAGACTCACAAACCGAAGTGAATCAAGAGGATGCTTCGTCAGGAACTTGGGGAGTTCCTTGGCAAATATACTTAAAGAAAAAAGAACCAGGCTAATCCAGACCATATAGTGTCCATAGTCTTAAAGGGTGTTGGCGTTGATAGCTTTTTACTGCTGAATAAACAGATCCCCAGCTAATGAGTCTTGGGGCCTGCAGACTATCTACTGCACTTCTTGTCACAAAAACAGTTTTGTCATTTTCTCTGATCATGCCATCGATGATAAAAGGTAGTGGTGAGCACTGGTTGAAAGCTTCAACCTTAAAGAACGATGGTAAAAGATCTTCTGCGCAACCCACTCCGTGGATGATGCCTTTTTTACTTTTTTTAAAGAATGTAATTATCGAGCTCATGTTATTTAGCGAGCGACCTTTCTGTCGGTAGTCGTTAACCAGCATGTACTGTTGAGAGTATCTTTCATTTACAATATTGGATGGAAAGTAATCCAGTGTGATGCGATTTTTAAGCTTAATAAAATCGATTGAACGATCATTGTATAAAATTTTGTGCTTACATTGTGACATGAAGCACTTAGTTCTTTCATAGATTATATAGCATCCACTTTTATACTGAAGAAGAAGTGGGTTGTAGTCCTCTGAGTCGATCATTTCACATTTTACATTTGCATCTGCGCCACGGGTATTTTGAAGGATCTTTGCCACGACCATATTGTAAGATTCTGGAACCGTGCCGTAGCTGCCGATAAATGTTTTGTAACACAGCTCTTTCTCGGCAAGAGGATCCATGTAGCATGCTTCAAGATTCCAGTTCTCATCATTATTGAATCGTTTATTGAACTGATAAGTTACCCCTGTAGAGATCGTTGAGCAGGATCCATTGTAGGGTTGAATGGCTTCTTTACTGATATTCAGTAGAAGTCTTGCCATATTTGTAATGGCCTGCTGATCACTGGTGGAAGGGCAGTCGCGGTAATCTGCCCGTAATGATGAAAAGTTTAAAGCTGTTGCCAGAGTGTCACATTGAGGAGCCGGTACAAGTCCCTGACTGCGACCAGCAGGGTACATGCATAGGTCATTTTCTTTTTTTATCCTGGCGATACATTGCTTAAGTTGAATGGCGTTTAGGGTTGGAGATCCCATGACTCTTCTACAGATATCTTCGGCATATATTTTATTCTCTCTACCTGCTGCGATTTTTGACCAGAATGAAACGTTGAGGAAATCCTCACAAAATTTTTCTTCATCACCAAGGTTTTCACACAAGTTATCGAGATAATCCCTTTGCTGTACATCAAGTTTCTTTTCAAGAATGGCTGCAATGGCCCTTCTTTGAACTAAATCCTTTGCATCACCACTGCCTGATCTGGCTTCCTTGATGAATTCATGAACTTTGCAGTAATAGGGAGTACGCGAATTATTTAGCCAGTCGAGATAGACGTTGTGACACTGATCTTTTCCGGCCGGAGAGTCGAAATTCGTCGCTTTGATAGTCTTATCCAGATTTTTCACCTGAAACTCATCAATGAGCTTAGGAGTTTCCGGACATTCAAGACTTACAACTTTATTAATAAATTCTTTTTTAACGACGGAGGCTGAACCTCTTTCTTTATTTTTGTTCAAAAAAGTAATAAAAATATTTCTGATGTCACCGTCAGCATTTCTTAGCAAGTCATTAATCAGAGTATCATAAAACCGGCATTTATTAGTTGAAGCTAGTTTTACATACCCAGGTTTAGAATGAAGAATAATGGAATTTAGATAATCTGGATCAATCTCCAGAGAGCTTACTGTGGAGAAATCATTTATGGTTGTCCCATTTTTAATGAGCTCATCATTTTTCTTCTGAAACTTTTTATTATCAAGTTGAATAAGTTTTTCAAGACTCTCAATCATCCCGGGATAATCAACAGAAGGTGGTGTAGGCAGGGGAGTGGTTTGTGCAAAAAGTGAAAAGCAAAGGCACAGCCCTAATAGAGCTGCGCCTGAGTAATTATAAAGCCGATTTAGCGAGAATAGAGGCAACGTCTTCAATCTGAAGTTCCTCAGTTGTTTTTACTGACCCCTTAGAGGAGTTAAAGTTAATCATACAGAACGAGCACGATGTTGCAAGTTTCTCGACCTTAACATCACCGATTTGCTCCAGACGGTTGTGAGCTAAATGATGACCCTCAGGGAGTTCGTACCACATGTTACCGCCGCCCATTCCGCAACAAAGGGCCTTATCTTTATTCTTGGCCATTTCCTTGAGCTTAATGCCTGGGATGGAGGTCAGAATGTCTCGAGGGGCATTGTATTCGCCGTGATGCCGGCCTAAATAACAAGGATCATGAAAAGTTAGCTCAGATGCTACTTCTTTAAGGGCCTTTAGTTTTCCTGAACGAAGAAGCTCAGAAAGAAGTTCAGTATGGTGAACAGTTTCAAAAACACCATCTTCAAACTTGGCGTACTCTTTACCGATAGTATGTAGGCAGTGAGGACAATGGGTAACGACTTTGCCAAATTCGTACTGGCGCATGTTGGCTATGTTCTCAATAGCAATTTCATAGAATGAGTACTCATCTCCAAAACGGCGGACTGGATCTCCGTTACATTTCTCAGTTTTCCCCATCACAGCGAAGGATACGCCCGCTTTTTTAAGAAGATTAACTGTATCACGCACAACTTTTTGGTTTGATCCATCGTAAGAGCCAGCACATCCAACATAGTAGAGATAATCAACTTTTTTTCCGGCTTCTATTACCGGAACATC
>DLGL01000114.1 GCA_002482685.1 Bacteriovoracaceae bacterium UBA7695
GTTAACTATGATCCTATGCTCGCTAAATTAGTGGTGTGGGGAGAGAACAGAGACCTGGCCATTTCTAAGAGTATTCAGAGTCTGGATGAAGTCTTGTTTCTCGGTGTGAAAACTAATCGTGATTACTTAAAGCGCATCCTTGATCACAAGGATTTTCGTGCGGGCAATACACATACTCACTTTTTACCAGATCACAAAACTGATCTGGAGTTTAAAGAATTATCCAGTGATGACTTAGGCGACTTGATTGCTGCTCTAAGTTTCTCTGGCCACAAAAAGACCCAAGCTCAAGGACTTGAGACTCTTTCAAATCCTTGGTCAACTTTAACTGGGTTCAGGAACTAGTATGAACAAAACATTTGTCATTAATGGTAAAGAAATCAAAGTTGAAAACTACAAGCTTTCAGGAGAAACACTTACATTTGTTCTGGAAGGAAAGACTCTCAGTTACCAGTTAAGTTCACGTGATGGACTGAGCATGGTTATTGATAAGGGTGGAAAGCGCTTCAATGCTTCAGTCGGTTCGGCCAACCGTGACGGTGAATCCATGGTAATTGCTAACGGTAAGGAAGGTGTCCTTGGTGAAGCGGGCAGAAAAATGAAGAAAGCAGGAGCTGCCGCCGGTGGACTGACTTCTCCCATGCCTGGAAAAATCTTTAAGATTTTAAAGGAAGTAGGAAGCGAAGTTAAAAAAGGTGAAGCGATCCTGATTTTAGAGGCCATGAAGATGGAGCATTCCATCCGTTCTGATAAGGACGGAAATGTTAAAAAAATTCATTTCTCAGTTGGCCAGCTCGTTCAGGGGGGAGTTGTCCTCGCTGAGGTGGAGAGCAAATGATGATAAAGATTGTCGAAGTTGGGCCAAGAGATGGGCTTCAAAATGAGAAAAGTATTCTATCCACTGAGGATAAACTCGAATTCATTAAACTTCTGGCCGAATCTGGACTTCGGACTATTGAAATAACGAGTTTTGTTAAGGCGGCTGCAATACCGCAGATGTCGGACGCGGTTGAATTATTTAGTAAAGTCAAAACCGCACTGGGTAATACTGAGATTAACCTACCTTGTCTTGTGCCTAATTTAAAAGGTTATGAGACGGCAAAGTCTTTAGGAGTCAAAGAAATTGCTCTGTTTAGTGCAACTTCAGATACATTTTCTAAGAAAAATATCAATGCCTCAGTTGATGAGTCCTTTGAAAAAATGCAGGAAGTAGCCTCAGAAGCTTTAAAAGATAAAGTTCGCATCCGTGGGTATATTTCAACGGCATTCGGATGCCCTTACGAAGGATCAATGGGTATTGATAAACTTTTATCGGTCACTGAGAGATTCTTTAAGCTGGGTGCCTATGAGGTTTCAGTGGGAGATACAATTGGCGTGGCCACTCCGGATCAGGTTCGTAAATTTATTCAGGAAATGAAGAAAAACTTTCCTGTCGATAAACTTGCCATGCATTTTCATGACACCAGGGGAATGGCCCTTACAAATATTCATGTTTCGGTTGAAGAAGGAATTACAACTTTTGATTCTTCAGCTGGTGGATTGGGTGGTTGTCCCTATGCCAAAGGTGCTACCGGGAATGTTGCAACAGAGGATGTTTGGTATCTTCTTCAGTCCTTGGGTCTGCAGACAGGCCTGGATATTATTAAGCTGGCCCAAGCCTCAAAATTTATACTTCAGAAAGTAAACAAAACCACAGAATCTAAATTTTTGAAGGCCTACTTCAATACAGGGAAAGTATGAGTTTTTATTTAAAATCTTTTGAGGATTTAATTGTTGAGCAAAAAAAGAATTCTGTCTGGATTACTTTAAACCGGCCGGAGGCCAGCAATGCTTATTCAATGAGCATGGTGAACGGATTAGTTGAGGTCTTAAAGCATGCTGATATCGATAACAATGTACGAGTCATTGTTTTAACCGGTGCCGGCAAAAACTTCTGTGCTGGCGGTGATATTAAAGCGATGAAAGGCAAAACAGGTATGTTCGCTGGGGAGTCTAATCAGTTAAGAGAAGCTTATCAAGCGGGAATTCAGCAGATTCCTCTGGCCTTCAGTGCTCTTAAGACGCCAGTTATAGCTATGGTCAATGGAGCTTCAGTGGGTGCAGGTTGTGATCTGGCGGCGATGTGTGATCTAAGAGTTGCTTCAATTGAGGCTTCGTTTGCAGAAACCTTTGCCAAGGTTGGTTTGGTCCCGGGAGATGGTGGGGCATTTTTCCTTACTCGTTTGGTGGGGTTTGGAAAAGCGATGGAGATGTTCCTGACCTGTAAAACATATTCTGCTCAAGAAGCAAAAGAAATGGGACTTGTTAATCAAGTGGTCCTACCAACTGATTTGAAACAAAAAACAGAAGAGCTGGTAGAGCAACTCTCTTCATTACCTCCGATTGCTTTGCAAATGACTAAAAAGGCGATCAATCATGCGTATCAGAATGATCTTAGCTCGCATTTAGAGTTGATGGCGGCCTATCAGGGAATCACTCAGCGCTCATCGGACCACTTCAAGGCACTTGATGGAATGATCGAAAAGAAGAAACCAAGCTTTAATCATTTCTAATCGGTATCAAATAATTTTTGACAAGTTGAAGCTCAAACTCAAGAATTGAAGTATATGAAAAATCTTTTTGTACTTTTAATGTTCATGAGTGCGGTTTCTTGTACCACAATTCATTTTCGGTCAAACAATTCCATTCCGGTTTCGTTTGATGGAAATCCTAAGCATCAAAAAGAAATTTCGATTATAGGACACCGTCATTTTTATTTTTGGGGACTTGATCCTGATCACCATGAAGTCATCATTGATGAAGAAGTTCGGAAGAGTGGATATGATGGAATTTCAAAACTCATTATTTACGAACACAAAAACCCTCAAGACACCCTAATTTCATTCCTAACTTTTGGTCTCTATATGCCACGTGCTTACACCATTACTGGTTTTAGCTCAGGCACAATGCTTTCTGAAGACCTGGAAGATACAGCTCCGCCGACCGTTAAAAGTAATTAAGTTAAGACGTCAGGACGAGGTCTTCCAAGGATGGATACTCAGGCCAGGGATGGCCTATTTTTTCTGACTCAATCTTTTTGCCCGATAATTCCACAGAGGCTTTGTTACCAGGTTAAACCAGGTGAAAAATCCCCCAAAACAGATAAGAAATGTGTTTATCGCCGAACTTGCAGTGAAGACGTTATTTATCACTGAGAAGGCTACAAACATCAAAAATGATAGCCCACCAAAGCAAGCCGTCATGAGTAATGTATGAGTAAAACTAATTAATGTTGATTTCTCAGGTCTCAAAAATGAGAAAGGCCACCAGATAAAATCTCTATCTGAGAGCCAGTTGTGTGCATTAGGAATTAGGGAAATAAGTTTGTTCATTTGAGTGAGTCCATTAAATTGCCAAAGAAATTTTTCTTAAAATCTTTCACTTCATCTTCAGACATATCTCCAAAGTTAGTGCGATCGACTTCCTTATAGTGCTTCTCAAGTTCAATAACAAATCGGGACTTAAACCGAGCAGTCATTTTGTTGTAGATTTTTCTTTTCTTGGCGTAGGTCATAATTAGTTTTTTTCGCGCCCGGGTAACTCCTACGTAACATAATCGACGCTCTTCGGAGACATCCGTTCCATCTTGAATCGTTTTTTTGTGTGGGAGAAGTTCTTCCTCCATTCCAATAAGAAATACGTTGTCGTACTCAAGACCTTTAGAAGCGTGGAGAGTCATGAGAGTAACCTCATTTTTCTTCTCACCATCACTTGAGGTGTGCCGATCTGATGAATCAGATAAAAGGAGGCGTTCTACAAAGTTCTTTAAGTTGGCATCTTCCTGGAAACGGTCCTGGAAACGATCTGCGGTTAAAATGAAATTCTTAACATCTTCTTTTTTACGAGTTGAAAGTTTGGCCGAATCATAACTTTTTTCGATGAAATCATTGTAATTAATTTCTTCAATCAATTGGTTGATCGCCTGAACAAGAGGCTTTTCGTTAAAGATTCTTTGATAGTTCTTTATCAGAGTGACAAAGTTAACAATGTTGTCATTTTCCGTCTCGTCGGCCAGGACATGAAATAAATGGCGCTTGTTTTCCTGTGCCGTCGCAAGGTTTTTATTTAAAGTCACAGAACCGATCCCTCTGTGAGGAACATTCAAAATCCTTCTCAAAGCTAGCTCATCACGAGGATTCTGGATGAGTGTAAGATAGGCGATAATATCTTTGATTTCTTTTTTTTCGTAAAACTTTTGGCCACCAATAATATTATACGGAACTTGAGAGATACGCAGCTGATCTTCAAAGGGAGGAACCTGGGTATTAGAGCGGTAGAGAATGGCTATGTCCGCAAGCGAGATTCCATGGGACTGAAGTTTAATGATTTCTTCCACTACGATGGCAGCTTCGTGGTCAGAGTCTCCCGTGGCCCACATTTGAGGCATATTCCCTTCCATGAGTGAAGTTCTCATCGTCTTTTCTTTGCGGTTAACATTTTCTTTAATGATGTTGTTGGCAAGATCAAGAATAGGAAAAGTGGATCTGTAGTTTTCTTCCAGTTTAATGACTTTTACATTCTCATACTGTTTTTCGAAGTTAAGAATGTTTGAGATATCTGCGCCACGGAAAGAATAAATGGCCTGATCGTCATCTCCCACAACGCAGATGTTCTGGTGAGTACTGGTGAGGGCCTGGATAATACTAAATTGAAGCTGATTCGTATCCTGATACTCATCGATCATGATGTACTGAAAACGTTCAGAATATTTTTTTGCCACTTCAGGAAATTGATTAAAAAGTTTTACGACAAGAAAAAGGATGTCATCAAAATCCAGAGCATTATAAAATTGCAGTTTATCCTGATAGTAGTGATAAGTGTATTCAGTGGCACCATCATAATTATTCTCAGGATCATACTCAGCGCTCTTAGGAAACTCGTTAGGACCAATTCCCTTATTTTTAAGTAATCCGATTTTAGACATAACGATAGAGCGGTCATAGGTTTTTGAGGAGCGGTAACTTTTTAAAGCTTCCCTCACAATACTCATCTGATCTGCCTGATCATATATCGTAAAAAGGTTGTTATAGCCGAGGTGATGGATGTCTTCCCGAAGTATTCTTATCCCAAGGGAATGAAAGGTAGAGGTTGTCACCCCTTTGCGGACTTTGGCGGGAACCAGGTGCGCGATACGCTCTTTCATTTCTGTTGCTGCTTTATTGGTAAAGCTCAGAGCTAAGATTTCTTTGCCTGGTATTTTAAGGTTCTCAAGCATATGAGCGATGCGGTAGGTGACTGTTCGGGTTTTGCCTGAACCTGCGCCAGCAAGGATCAATAATGGGCCTTTAACTGTCTCGGCAGCTTCGCGTTGTTCTGGGTTAAGGCCATTGAGGTTTATCATTTACGGACAGCATAAAAAACACCCGGGAAAGTGTCAAAATCAAAAGACAAAAAACCTCTTACTTTGTAGACTATTTCCACAGCTAAAATCCCTGCTAAATACCTTTATTTGAGGCAATATGAAATATCTGATCACTTCTGCACTTCCTTACGCCAACGGGCCTATTCATTTCGGGCACATTGCGGGTGTTTACCTCCCGGCAGATATATTTACCCGTCACAAGAAGCTAAAAGGTGACAAAGCGATCCATATCAGCGGTTCTGATGAGCACGGTGTTGCGATCATGCAAAACGCCCAAAAAGCAAAAATCAGTTATCAGGAATATGTGAATGGGTGGCACAAAACTCACAAGGATTTATTCGATAAATACGACATCAAGTTCGACTTTTTCGGCCAGACTTCCGCTGACTACCATAAAGAGGAAACTCTTGTTTGGTTCAAAGACCTTCTTGCCAAGGGACTCATCGAAAGAAAAGAGGAGAAGCAGCTTCAGTGTCAGAGCTGTACAAATTTTTTACCAGACCGATTTGTTGAAGGCGAATGTTATGTATGTCACTACGCCGAAGCTCGTGGTGATGAGTGTCCAAGCTGTGGGACATGGATTGATCCTCTAAAATTACTAAAACCTGTTTGTAAGTTTTGCGGTAGTAAGGACGTTTCTGCTGTGGATTCTTATCAGTGGTATCTCATGCTCTCAAAATCTCATGAAGAGTTTCAGGCATGGTTTGAAACTAAAAAGCCAGAATGGAGAAAGAGTGTCGTTCCTTTTGTAGAATCTCTAACAAAGGATAATCTTGTTGACCGTGCCATCACACGGGATCTTGATTGGGGAATTGATGTCCCATTACCTGAAGCCAAAGGAAAAAAAATCTACGTATGGTTTGATGCTCCTATTGGTTATGTCTCAAATACAAAACAGTTTTTAAAAGAGTCTGGTTCTAAAGAAGATTATATTAAGGATTGGTGGAATGCCGACGATGTTAAAATTGTAAACTTCATCGGGAAAGATAATATTATTTTTCACTCGATCATCTTTCCAGTGATGTGTATGGGAACAAAATTCGTCAAACCGGTGTCGGATTTGCCGGCCAATCAATACGTTAATCTGGAAGGGAAGCAGTTCTCAAAATCGAAGGGGTGGTACGTTGATGCTGAAGAGGCCATCACTCAGTTTGGTTCTGATGCTTTAAGGTTTTATCTGACATCGCTAATCCCTGAAACGAATGATTCAAGTTTTACATGGAAAGGATTAGAGCTAAAAATTAATTCTGAGCTAGCAAACAATGTGGGTAATTTTATTAACCGGGCCATGAAATTTTCGGCCTCTAAGTTTCCTGAAGGCATCTCCGCCGATAAATTTGCACCATTTTTTGCGAATCACGCTAAAGATGTGGAGAGCTTCATAAAAGAATATCACGAACTGCTAGATTCTTATCAGATCAAAAAAGGCCAAGAGCATCTAATGGGGTTGGGTTCTAAAGTGAATCTTTTCATCACGGAAAGAGCACCATGGACTGAGTTCAAAACGGATCCTGAAAGAGCGAAAGAGACTATTGCTATTTC
>DLGL01000125.1:0-10832 GCA_002482685.1 Bacteriovoracaceae bacterium UBA7695
GCCAGAGGCAACCTGAACATTATTTCTGAGCATATTTGAGTAGCGCTCAAAGAGCGTCCACTCACGATAAGAATTCAGCGCAACGAAATGTAAGCTCTCAGTCACGCCTGACTCTTTTAAAACCTTATTTGCCAGAAGTTTCATGGCGCGAATTTTTGCGATGTTTTTGAAAAAATGAGAATCCAAATAGATTCCAATATGAGTGGGACCTCTCTCGAGGCTCTCAATTAAGTTCACAGTTAACTGGGCCAGCTCTAAAACATTATGTCCACCTGACTCATGGATCTTCCTTGCCGAAACAAAGTCATTTCCTTGAATAATCTTAAACCCAGACGCTTGATCCTGAACTTTCTCACCTAGCAGATAAACCTCAAGCTCATAGGCCTTCGGAAATGTCTCAAAAGTTTTAAGGATCGTTTTCCAAGCCTCCTGACCAATCAGCTCAGAAGTAAAAAAGAAGCTCCGGACACCTGCTTCCAGATCCTGGCCCAATTGATCCTGGATGGTTTTCTCATCCAGCCGCCAGTAGGTTTGTGAGGCTTTCTTCCAGCTTGAGGCCGTGCTCAACTGGTGGGTGGTCCTGGCACTCAGGGACAAAGTGGGCCAGGTACCTAGATCCAGATGCTTTTTACTGGTCTTCCCGGAAAGATCCTCAAGCTTTAACTCAAGCTTAAGGGCTTTCTCCCACTGTTCCTGTTGGGTACTATATTCTTCATCAAAAAGTTCCGAAAAGTCTTTCACTGACACAACTCCAGAAAGGGCCTAAAATTCATTCTTATATTAACAAATATTTCTCCCCAGGACTACGAAGTTGAATTTAACGCTTTTAGTAGAAAATAACCCTAAGATCGAGAGCTTTTTTAAGCTCAACCTCTCTACCTGGCTGGGGCTCGAAATTGCGACGCAAAGTAAGGGTGAATCTGCCCTCAAATTCCTCGACGTCAACAGCTCTCAAATCAATCTGATTATTGTTCGGGCCCGGATTGGTAAGGAAGCGACGGCCAAACTTTTGATCGATTATATGGCCACAAAAAATCTGAATATCCCAATCATTATTGTTGGCGAGAGTTCTGGAAGTCTACATCCACAGGTTCCGAATTCTATGGATATAAAACTCTTAATCAAAACCGCCGCCAACTGCCTTGGTATTACTGCTAAGGAGATGATGAGCAAAGTTGTGCCCGATTTTTTCCCTATCCCTATTGAGCATTTTAACGACATCAAAAGACCTGTTTGCCATGTCTATGTCCAGGATCAGAAGCAACCAAAAAAATACACCCTCTGCTTTGAGAAGATGAAAGATTTTGATATGTCGGCCATTAACGCCCATGTTGTAAAAGGTGTGACACATCTTTTTGTGGATAAACTCGACCGACTTGATTTTGTAAGTAACATCACCTCTGAGCTAGTCGCGACTCTCAAAATTGATGATTTAAACGAAGATGAGCAGCTATCGGCCACTGATCAAAGTGTAGAGCTTCTTTCTAAAAAACTGCTTAATCTGGGAATAACAGAAGAGACAATTAGCCTTGCAAAAAAAAATATCGATGCGATCCGCACGAATGTAAAAAAGAATCCCAAGCTATCTAAACTTCTTGATCGTCTTCTTAGCAACAAATCAAGCTATCTGTTTAAGCACACGCAAATCCTTACTTATGTTTCACTACATATCATCAGAAACATCGATTGGGGAACACCTGAGCAGGAAGATAAAATCAGCTTTATTTCATTTTTTCATGACATCGCTCTTGAAAATGATATCCAGTGCGAAATTAAAACCTCCAATGAACTTAAACGGGCCCAACTCTCCACTGAACAAAATTCTCTGGTGGAAAGACACGCCCAGATTGCTGCCGAGTTAGTTTCTAAATTCCCACATGCACCCATGGGGTCGGATCAGATTATCCGACAGCATCATGGTCAATTAAATGGAGTTGGTTTTTCAGATCACTACGGCGCCAATGTCTCACCTATGGCCATTGTCTTTATCGTAGCAGAAGAGTTTACAAGAATTATCATGAAACATAGCTCAGGGAACATGAATCAGGATGATATGCTCAGAGAACTCAAGGGCGAGTTCCCGACTTCACGTTTCTCAAAAATTATTGAAAAGCTTCAGACGCTCAATCTCTGAAAGCTGCAATATAGGAAACCCAGGCATCACAATTTTCTGCATTCTCTGCAGGAGTGAAAACACCATCCCCATTCCCATCTTCATCATCACCTTCCCAATAAACCACTGTTTTTGAGAAACCAGCTTCGCTGAGAATGTCTCTTATTTCTGGCATGGTCCAGAATCGCCATTCGTAAGTAAAAACATTTTTATGTTTTTTCCCTTTTGCATCCCTGAAATGAATAGCAAAAAGACAATCATGGGTGAAAGGATTAAACTTCTGGCACTCCCAGTAGTAAGTAAGATTTTTCATCTTCTTAACATCGGTAATCAGCTTCTGACTTTCAGGCCCAGCAAAGATATCCAGAAAAAATATGGAGTCTTTTTTCAGGGATTTTCTGACCGCTTTAAAATATCGGAGCATCTCTGAGCGTTTCTTAAAAATAAAATACGAAAAATTAAAAGCGCACACCACATCAACCGGGGGAGTTTTTACGGTCATGACGTTTTTCTCTAGATACTGAACCCGCTTTTGCTCGGCACTGGAGAGCTTACTGTAGTGGCGAACCTTACCAATTTTTATGGGCTCTGGATCAAGGTCAATTCCGAATGACCTGGCGTTTTTATCCCCTTTAACCCACTCGCAAGACATGGCCCCTGTTCCACAAAAATCCTCACGGAAAATCGAAGGGGATCGCTTATAGATGCGTTTAAACTCATCCTTCATGAAAGAGACCTCTCCTTCAGCGTTCTGGACGGATCTTTCGTAGTAGTCATACTTTTGTTCAAGAGTAAGAGAGGATTTCAAGTAACTTCCTTTTCAATAAAAATGCTCAACGGATGCTTATCACTCAACAGACCCCGGAGAACCTGTTTGATGACTTTTTTCTTAGTATCTTCAATATCCCAGATTAATTGAGCTTGAGGTCCTTTGGCATCATGAATTTGCAGGACATCACGTTTATTTATAGAGTTCTTATCCACAAAAGTCATCTCGTCCCACGGGACAAAAACCCTTGTTATCTGATCTCCACTTACAGTGATGTCTCTAACAGCACTTATGCCTCTGAAAGTAATTTCAAAAAAATAACCTTCGGCTTCAGAGAATTTGAAAAAGAGAGGAAGAAGAATGGCCAGGAATAAAGGGTGCTTAAAGAGGAACTCAAAATTAAACGTATCCATAACAAACAAAGAGGCACCATCTTCTTTTTTTTCCAGATGCTCCCTGGTTTTATCGTAGGCTTTCATGTGCCCGCTTTTCTCCAGACCTATAAGACATAGAAGAGCAATGAGCCAACCCCATTTTGGTTTTTTCTTATCAAAATTCCATTTCTGAGAAATGGTTTCAAGTCGTTCGGAGTCCGACATTTTTTTTAACTGGGATATTCTTGGATCTGGAGGAGCAGTTTTTTTAACAGACGAAGCTTTAAGTTTATCAGTTGAGCTCCCTTGATCAGGGAGCTCATCCAATTTAATTTTTTTCTCTTCACTAGACATTGGAGTCGAAGACTATTTCTTATCCATTTTTAACATGTCATCCATGATATGAATGGACTCTTCAATGACAGCATCTTTTTTAAGGGTCTTAGCAAACTCTTCAAACTTCTCAACCTGGGCCTTGTCTTTGTTTCCGCTTAGATCTTTAACAATCAGGTCCTTATTCTCAAGTTCCTTTTTGAAGATGTCTGTCTTTTCGCGGATCTCTTTTCTTTCTTTCTCAAAGTCGGCCATCGTCAAAGAGCGCTTGGTTTTATTTTTTTGCTCTTTATACCACTTCATCGCGTCACTCAGATGAGTGAATTTTTCATCTTTTCTTACTCTACCAAGGCTATTGGCCTTAAGAACTTTCATATCATTTTTGTTTTTCCAACGCTGAAACTTAACACCTTTAACTTCACCCCATGGGATTGAATAATCCAAAAATTTCTCTCCACTTTCCAAATGAGAGAACTGATCAGGGAGAATAATATCTGGAGTGACCCCTTTGTACTGAGTTGAGCTTCCATTTACACGGTAGAACTTCTGGATTGTAATTTTAAGGGCCCCAAGTGGTGAGAAGGATTTCGCCATAGGGCTCACGTATCCATCAAGGTCCACTACCGCCTGAACGGTTCCCTTTCCGTGTGAGAATTCTCCTCCCACAATAACAGCACGGTTATAGTCCTGAAGGGCCGCTGCCACGATTTCTGAAGCCGAAGCTGAGAAGCGGTTAATGAGAACAATTGTTGGCTTTTTGAAATCAATAGTTGAATCCGTATCTGCCAGGATATCTACTGCACCAGTATGTGCTTTAACCTGAACGATAGGACCTTTATCAATGAAGAGACCCGAGATCATCCGCGCATCTTCAAGGGCACCACCGCCATTGTTACGTAGATCAACGATAACCCCTTCAACGCCCTCTTTGTTTAAGCGGACGATTTCTTTTCGGGTATCATCTGTAACATTCCGGCCGGCGCGGTCATTAAAATCACGGTAAAATTTTGGAATATTGATGTAACCGATTTTTGTCTTATTCGGAGCAAGTTCAAGAACTGTACCTTTAACATAAGATTCGTCTATTTCAACAACATCACGCGTGATTGGAACAACCTTAATGAGACCATTTGGCTTCTTAATTGTAAGGCGAACCTCAGTTCCTTTCTTACCACGAATAAGCTTAACAGCATCTCTGAGACTCATGTCCACAACATCAACCGGCTCTTCTTTACCCTGACCAACTTTAAGAATGATATCTTCAGCTTCAACTTCTTTCGTTTTCCATGAAGCCGAGCCCGGGACGATTCTTTCAACTTTAATATAAGAATTATCTTCGCGAAGAATGGCACCAATACCTTCAAGCTTTCCAGACATATCGATATCAAAATCTTCTTTTTCTTCAGGGATCAGGTAGTTTGTGTGAGGGTCAAAAACTTTAGTAATGGCATTATAAAACTTATCCAGTTTATCATTACGCTTTTCATTTACTAAGCGAGCAAAGATTTTTTTATAGCTCTTAAGAACTTTAGAGCGAGCCTCTTTTTCCATTTCTACATCAGAGAGTTTTTTCTCCATTGTAGGTTTTTTCTTATTCCCCTTTTCATCAGTGGCCACACCACTCTGCTCTTCTTTCATGTCAACGATGCGGCTCATGACTTCATACTTCATGAGTTTACCCCAGTGAGCATAAAGATCTTTCTCTGTAGCAGGAAAGGTTCTTTTCTTCGGGTCAGTTTCAATAAAATCTTTTTTTGTGTAATCCAGCGGCTTATCTAGAATAGACTCAACATGCTTCTCGATCTGCCCAATTCTTTTGTTAAGAAGCTCGGAGCTCGTATCTAAAATTTTTAAATCTCCCGAGATGAGCATGTCATCAAATTCTTTTTTAAATTTTTCCAGCGCTTTTACATCACTCTGAAGAAGAAATTGCTTTCCGTAATCAAGTCGCTCCAAATAAACTTTGAAAGCATTTACAGAAAGAGCATCATCGATTGTTTTATTTGAAAGGTGCATGTTTTCAAGAGCACCCTTAAGGATGTTTCCTAAAACCATTTCACGAGTGTAGCGAGGCTTAGAGGAAATCAGACTTCCTAAAACGCTGCTTTCTGGTGCCTTAAGGGATTCGTTTTGGGCCGTTGTTTTTTTCTCTTTCTGTGCAAATGCAGATTGAGCGAGTAGCAGCGTACTTAATAACAGAACATGGGATTTCATGGAACCTCGATTTAAAACTCAAGATAAATGGATTTAGTTATTTTCTACTCATGAGGCTTATGAGTCCATCTTTTTAGCGATTAATTTCACAGTCTTGAATTAGAAGCGTTTGGACAAATCATCAATCAGGGTCTCAAACTCCCGACTTTTTTTCTCATCTTTCTCGCAGATGTCCTGTGCTTCCCCTTTGAGGTTTAGGCGAAGCGTTACTTCGCACTTGCCGGCCGCTGAGGGGATCTCATACTGGGCCTTTAAAAAACTCGACGCAAAAGCACGGTCAAGTCGAGTGGCTTCCCTGGAAGCAATTTTTACCAAATCCTCATCACCCTTGGTCTTACGACGGAGAAAGTAATCCATACCTGCAGTGCGCTCAAGGAGAATGGTTTTTTTATCCTCGGGAATTTCAATGCTAAACAGAACACTTTGGGACCTCAGGTCAGTGGAACTCTCTTTCGCGGGCTGATCGGAATGCTGGGCCCAAGCGGCGTAGGGAAGAATGAGAAGTAAAAAAAAGCGCATAAGATCCTTAAGGTAATCTGCTGGGGATTGTCTCATGGTCTAAGTGACTTTCAAAGAAAACCTTACTAGTATCAAAGAATGCTTTATCCATTTATCAAACCACTTTTGTTCTCTCTGGATCCGGAGACGGCCCATCACCTTGTTATAAATTTGGCGCGCCTCTCTCCCACCCTAGGAAGATTGTCAGGAATACCTCTGTCACCAGAGCTGTCGGTTAAGGTAGGAAATGTGGAATGGAAGTCCCCTGTTGGACTGGCGGCCGGACTTGATAAAAATGCTGAGGCCCTCCCCTTTTTTGCTCAGCAAGGTTTTGGGGCCCTGGAGTGCGGCACTATCACCCTGAGGCCACAAGCTGGAAATCCACGACCCCGCATGTTCCGCTATCCTGAAGAAAATAGTTTAAGAAACGCTATGGGTTTTCCTAATGCCGGTCTTTTAAAAATTGCCCGAGAGCTCGAGCATTTTGAATCTGAGATTCCAGTGGGGGCCAATATTGGAAAAAATAAGGACTCAACACCGGAAGAAAGTATCGATGAGTTAAGTGTTATGATGGCGACTCTGGAAGATGATGTGAACTACTTTGTGGTCAACGTTTCTTCACCCAACACACCTGGCCTTCGGGCCCTTCAGGAAAAAAGCTATCTCTCAGAACTTTTCAAAGAATTAAAATCAACTTCAAAAAAAGACCTCTACTTAAAAATTGCCCCGGACCTGGATGATGCCAAAGTCATAGAGCTCACAAAACTTGCCAGCGACTTTAAACTGGCGGGTCTCATTGCAACGAACACCACGATCATGCCTGAGAGAGGTGCAGGAGGAATTTCGGGCGAGCTCCTGCTCAATCGATCCCGTAAGATAAGAAAGCTTATCCTGGCCCAACAGGCCCCCCTGGAGCTTATTGGTGTGGGCGGCATTTCAAACTTTCAGGATGTTTTAGAATTTTGGAAAGATGGTGGAAAAGTTGTCCAGCTCTACACTTCATATGTGTACCAGGGTCCATCGATACTAAAAAAAATTAATCAGGACGCTTTGAGTTTTCTTAAAAAGCATCAGCTCAAAAATTTAGAAGAATTTTTTAGCCAGCGTAGTATTCGCGATTTTGTTTAACATTTTGCTCGATGTGATCGATGATCATGCCAGCAATGTCCAGACCTGTAGAATTCTCAATTCCCTGAAGACCCGGCGAAGAGTTTACTTCTAAAACTAATGGTCCACGGGCCGAGCGAAGTAAATCCACACCCGCTACATTCAGACCCAAAGCTTTGGCCGCATTGACAGCAACCTGAGCTTCTTCTTTAGTGATCTCAACCGGGATAGCACTTCCACCACGATGAAGGTTTGAGCGGAACTCTCCTTCCTTGGCCCTTCTCATCATACTGGCCACGACTTGATCGCCAATAACAAATGCCCGTATGTCACAGCCATTACTTTCTTTTATGAATTCTTGAACTAAGAAATGCGCTTTCATCTGACGAAGACCATCGATCACACTTTCAGCGGCCTTTGGTGTGTCGGCCAGAATTACACCTTTACCTTGAGTGCCTTCGATGAGTTTAATCACACAAGGAGCGCCACCCACCATCTCAACCAGTTTACTACTCATCTTAGTGGAGTGAGCGTAACTCGTTGTGGGAAGACCGATCCCGGAGCGTGATAGGATTTGCAAACTTCTGAGTTTATCTCTGGAGCGAGAAATCGATGTCGAATCATTAAGCGTGTACATCCCCATCATTTCGAATTGTCTGAGAATGGCCGTACCGTAAAAAGTAATACTTGCACCAATTCTCGGAATGACAGCATCAAATTTATTCAGCTGCTGATCACGAAGATGAACCATCGGCTTGGCCGAAGTTATATTCATGTAACAACTTAAAGGATTAACCACCTGAACATCGTGACCCCTGGAGAGGGCCGCTTTAACTAAGCGGTGGGTGGAATAAATTCTGGGATTACGTGAAAGGATGCCTATTTTCATGCTTAAAGCTTACTCTTGAACGGTTTTTTTTAATACCTTTATGAGTTCACTTAACCATTCCGGATACTGTTCTTCATAATAAAGATCGCAATCTAAGCGCGGCAGCAAAGGATTCCCGCCACGATTAGACAGGTACTCGTCAAAATCTTTTCCACACTGACAAAAGTGTGGGTAGTAGCGGTCCCCTAAACCCAGTACAGCATATTTAAGATTTTTTAATTGAATCTCTTCGTTGAACTTCAGGTAGCTCATCCACTCGGATGCATTATCCGGCGGCTCCCCATCACCATAAGTGCTGGTCACTATCACCAGATAATCCATGTCATGAATATTTTCTGGATCTACATCGCCCAGACCTGAAACCAGAGTTTCAAATCCGGCACTCTCCAAACTCTCACCAATAACATGAGCGAGATTTCTTCCGTTGCCAGACATCGTGCCGTAGAGAATGTTAACCGGACTCATTGTTTGCGGGAGATTTTCACAGCTTCATAGCCGGCCTTTTTAATCGCAGCTTTGATCTCACTGTCAGAGATTTTTTTCCCTTTCAATTCTTCGAAGCGAGCTTTTTTTGTTTCAAGATTCACAGAAATACCTGTGGCCTTCTCTGTGGCCTCAAGCTCTTTAGTAATGGCCGAAACACACATTCCGCAAGTCATGCCCGCCACATCGACTTCCAGTTTGGCAGCATAGACACCGAAGCTGAGGGCAAGGGTCGCTAGAATAAACGAAATTTTCATGGGTTATCTCCTCAATAAGGCGTATTTTTTACAACTTTGTCGCAATTGTCACTGAGTCATTATAGACGAGGAAAAACAACTCGTGTATACCCTGCGGTATGAAAAAAGTCGTTTGGGACCGGATTGGGATCGCATTTTCCTCAGCCTGTGTAGTTCACTGTATCCTAGTGGCGTTCCTTCCGCTATTTTTTCCCGCTATCGCTGTCTATACCCACTCCTCATGGGTGCATGTTGTAGTCGCAGGCATTATCCTTTTCACCTCCCCGCTGGCCTTTATCCCAGGATTTAAAAAACACGGGTTAACGTGGATTTTCAAAACGGCCATTTCCGGAATTTTCCTGATCTTTCTAGGGATCGCTCTGGAGCATAAGGTCTCTGATCAACTTAGCCACGGTGTCTCGATTGTGGGAAGTTTACTACTGGTATTTGCCCACGCCAAAAACATCCAGCACTCCCATCGTCACCAGCACCAGTGCTGCTAAAGAAAATGTTCTTTTAAACCGATAGGACCTTACTTCAAAGGACTATCTACATGCTTAAAATCACAACATATATCCTCCTCTCGTCAATTATGTCTCAAGTTTATGCTCAAGAGATTAAAGACTACGGCGGCCTCATTCCAGGGAAGAAGTTCACCATGACTCATTCCAAGACTGATTTAAACGATTTAAATTCGGCGGCCAACTATAAAATCGATAAGAAAAAAGACAAAGAATTTTTCACCTATCACGAAATCCAAAAAGGTCCCAACGGGAAAAACCTGAAGGCTTCAAAGAAAGAGTCTTCCCTTATTGTTGAGAAAAAAGATGGCAAAGTTGTACGCGCTTCAAACCTGACTTTTATTGGGGACGTTGAAAAAGGCACATCCAATGCGATGGAGCAGCTAACGACTTTCACCCTGGAAAATGACGGGTCCCTTAATTCTCATACTATTTGTCAGCAGTTTTATGCCGTTGGATTTTTAGGAAAAGAAAATGAACTCTCCGATTATCAGTGTATGACCTTAAGTGAAAAAGTTTGCGAAGAGGTAAATAAGATTGAAAAGAAAGCAAAACTCAAAAAAGATATGCAGCAGTGTAAGGACTCTCTTGTGAGTTACACCAAAGATATGGAAACACTTGCCCTGGCCGCAGGAAAAGATCACAAACGCGACATCGACGTTCTAAAAGGATTTGGCTCTGGTCTTGGCCGCAACTACAAGAACGCGTTTGATGTTTCTAAAGAAGAAGCGCTTCCGATCACAAGGCTTCTTCAGGCCCATGAGAAAGCTCAGGCAAACTGTAAATTTTTAAAAGAGAATGGTTACTTTGAAAAAGATAAAAGTCCGAATAAGAAAAAAGTCGAGGTTGCCCCTGGATCGTCCGTTCAGTAGTAGATAAAAAAAAAGCCACCCGAAGGTGGCTTTCTTGAGAAACTATTTTTTTCCGTATTTCTTTTTGAAACGATCAACACGGCCTTCAGTATCCATAACACGTTGAGTTCCTGTGTAGAATGGGTGAGAACCAGAAGAAATATCAACTTTGAAAAGTGGATATTCTTTACCATCAAGAGTGATTTTATCAGTAGTCTTGATTGTTGATTTAGTGATGATTTCGAAGTCACAAGAAACATCTTTGAAAACGACGTCTCTATAGTCAGGGTGAATACCTTTTTTCATACGCATATCCTTAATAAGTGATCTAATAGTACTAAAATGAAGTTCCAGCAATTTACCTATGGCCCAGCATGCTGTCAATCCAGAAAATTACTTTTTCCCTGCAGCAAGAACGATGCTGGCCAGCATCGTTCTTGCTGC
>DLGL01000125.1:10875-25361 GCA_002482685.1 Bacteriovoracaceae bacterium UBA7695
AGAATTGAAGCTTTCTTCTTAAGCTTAGCTACCACACCGAAATCTTTAAGTACCTTGGCCCCTCTTCGGGATGCCCCCTTCTCTTCGTTGAGAAGCTCCAGCCCTCGGGCCAGATCAATCCCGAAAAGATCATCTTCTTTTTTAAGAGAACGGAATGTGCCATCGTGCATTACGTAAGGCCCAAAGCGGCCATTGTTGGCAAGAATGGGTTTTTTAGTCTCCGGATGAAGGCCAAGCTCCCTCGGAAGTGAGAGGGCCTGGATAGCAGCTTCCATAGTAGCCGTTTTAGGTTCCATTCCTTTAGGAAGAGAGGCACGCTTTGGTTTGGCGTTCTCTTCAGTAACTTCCCCTAACTGAAAGTAAGCACCATAGCGCCCTACTAAGCAGTAAATTTTCTGTTTCGTTTTAGGATCAACCCCAATAGGAATCGGACCATCGGCCTGGTTTTTCAGAAGCTCTTTAACTTGTTCAGAATCCAGATCTGACGGCGCGATATCTTCCGGAATGGAAGCGTGAACTTCATCTTTCCCAGTGCCTTCAACAACGTAAGGTCCAAAGCGTCCAACTTTAATATCAAAATCCACACCGTTTTTAGTGATGTGAATTGTGCGCGACTCATCAGGTTTAATTTTTTTATCTTGTTCTTCGACTTGTTTAGCTAAACCATTTTTACCTTTGTAAAATTTGGTTAAGTATTTCAGGTGATCTTCCTGCCCAGCTGCGATTTTATCAAGAGAGTCTTCCATCTCAGAAGTAAAAGAGTAGTCCATGAGATTCGAGAAATATTTTTCAAGAAGCTGAATCACCGCCATTCCAGTAAAAGTAGGAACAAGCGCTGAAGCATCTTTTCTAACATAACCACGATCCAGAATTGTTCCGATAATAGAAGCGTACGTAGAAGGACGACCTACACCCTCTTTTTCAAGAGATTGAATGATCGAAGCTTCTGTGAAACGTGCAGGTGGCTTTGTTTCGTGAGTGATGGCGTTAATGGTGACAGGTTTAATCACATCACCTTTTTTAAGCACCGGAAGAATAACTTCCTTATCTTCAAGAGCGGCTTCTGGATCGTCCGATCCTTCAACATAAACTCTTAAAAATCCCGGGAATAAAATGCGCGTTCCACTGGCAGAAAACTCGGCGTCCCCTGCTTCAATTTTTATCGTCATAGAAGCTTTCTCAGCATCTTTCATCTGAGTGGCCATGGTCCGCTTCCAGATCAGCTCATAAAGCGAGAGCTCTCTTCCACTCATGCCGGTTTTATCCGGATGAACAAATTCAGTTCCTGCAGGACGGATTGCTTCATGGGCCTCTTGAGCACCTTTTTGCTTTGCCTGGGCCTGACGAACTTCTGCGTGGAGATATTCTTTTCCGTAGAGTTTCACCACCATCTCCCGGGCAGCATTGATCGCTTCCTGAGAAAGGTTAGGTGAATCTGTTCTCATATAAGTAATGAGACCTTCTTCATATAAACGTTGGGCCGTTCTCATGGTGCTTTTGAGGACATACCAAGTTTACGAGAAGCTTCCATTTGAAGAGTTGAAGTAATAAATGGGATAGCTGGTTTAGAGCTGAAAGTTCGCTCTTCAACTGAAGTCACTTTCCATTCAGATTTCTCAATCGCTTTCGCTAGATCTTTTGATTTTTTCTCATCCAGTAGAACGACTTTTTTAGCGTCGATCAACTCCCCTGTCAGACCATCAAAGTCTTTCCCGCCTGCCACTCGTGCACCCTTAACAGATGTGAGCTTGGCCTCAAAAACAGATGTCTTTTTTTCAGCTGGGTGAACATCAGCTTTGATATCCCAATAAACTGAACGCTTAAAGCGCATACGTTCGCGCTCTCTTTCGCAAATCATTTTAAGACCAGTGGACTGAACACGACCGGCCGAAAGCCCGTAAGCAATCTTCTTCCAGATTAGTGGAGAGAGCGTGTAGCCATAAAGTCTGTCCAGGATACGACGAGTTTCCTGAGCGTGGACTAAAGCAGTGTCCACTTCGCGAGTGTCTTTAAGTGCTTTTTGAATGGCCGTTTTTGTAATCTCGTGGAAAACCATTCGCTTAACCGGCATTTTAGGCTTTAAAAGCTCAAGCAAATGCCACGAAATCGATTCACCTTCTCTATCTTCATCGGTCGCAAGATAGATCATGGCGCAATCTTTCATTTTAGATTTAAGATCAGTGATAATTTTTTTCTTATCTTTCGGAACCACGTACAAGGGGGCGAAATCCTCTTCGACGTTAACCCCTAGCTTTGCCCAGTCCTCTTTTTTTAAAGCAGCTGGAATATCAGAAGCGGACTGCGGAAGGTCACGAATATGACCCATAGAAGCCTCTACTATATAGTTGCTTGGAAGGAACTTGCGGATGGTCTTTGCTTTAGTGGGTGACTCCACTATTACCAGATACTTTTTGTCTGCCATTTTTTTCCTGATTTTATACGTGACAATAATAGAGATAAGGGCCATCCGGAAAAACGTCAAGCTTTTAAAATTTTAAGTGCTTAGCCCAATATCCCCTGACAGGCCTTCAAGTAAGAATAAATTCACCTGCTTACTTGTAAGTTTTGGCACCAATTTAAAGATAGTCTGATTAGTTTAATAGGCATGCAATTAGGAGTGAATTTTCGAAATTCTTGGGTAGTGGGCAAGAAAAAGCCCACCGAAGTGGGCTTTTTTATTTGTTTAGTGGACCGGAAGTTGCTCAATCATATCTTCTACTTCATCATCGAATTCTTTTTGTGCTTTTTTCTTTGCACGACGCTCTTTTCTTTCCTGGATTTTCTTATCAATTTTGGCCCGGGTATTTTTCCCTGCAACAAATCCTTTCGCCCGGCTCTTCATTAACTCGTAACCCGTACGGTTAACAACATAGCTACAAAACGATGCCAGATCCTTATCTTTTTCAAATTTCTCGGCCTGATCTTTTTGTAAACAAATCGCACTCGATACACCTGTACCAATATTGGCCATGATAACCGGAGTTGCATAAAGTCCGGACAGAGAGCTTGAAAGAACACCGAGGGCAATCTTTGGAGCAAACATCTGGCCAACCAGAGCGCCGGCCCCTTCTGTCACAGAAGGAACGAAGGCTTTAAAGTTTTTAAAAGAGACTTCTTTATTAAGTAGTGATGCCAGTACTACATCCTGAGCTTCTTTCTGAGTAACTTCACCCATGAAAGGCTTTAGATCTGCATAGTCTTTGTGATTATTAATAAAATCACCAGAAACTTCCTCAAGATTAATCGCTTCAAGCTCTTCAGAAGTAAGTTCAAAACCTCTTAGGTCTTCAGGAATTTCTCTTTTGATTCCAAGACTAACCAAATAGTCTCTCACAATGGCATTTGTTTTTCTTTGGACAATTTCCTGAGTTTTTCCAACCATGAGGTTGACCATATCTGCAGGTGTCGAAGCCTCAAGATAAAGTTTATCAAACTCTTCTGAGTTATTAATAAAAAATTTGTAAAGGGCCAAAACGTCTTGGTTTTTATCTTGTTTCTGGAACAGGCCTTTCACAAATGCTGCTGCATTTGCAAATGGTTTTCCTGTGGCCGTTGTAATCCAAGCGGCTCCTCTACCGAGTTTGCGTCCTGCATTTGTAGCAAGGATCTGGCCTTTTGGTTTTACCTGGCCCGCTTCACAGTTCACGCAGTCATCAAGTTTTTTGAACTCTACAACTACAGTCTTAGATGATTCTTTAATTTTTTTTGCCATCTTCTTAAGAAGACGATTTACTTTTTTATCATGTTTTCCAGACTCGGCTTCATTTTCAAGATCTTTGGCGATCGTATCCTTATCTGATGAAGTCATCTCAATTTCTTCCTGAGCAAATCCCAGATTCATGAAGGTAAGCATAACCAAAAATAGTGCAGTCTTTTTCATACTGAATCCTTTGAGAAAATATAGATCAATGTACTAATGGATAGAGCAAACGAGAGGCCAGAATGGGCGTCCCTTTTACAATGGGTTAGCCACGGGTGGTTGTTGTAAATATGTGCCGGATGTCTAATTTTTAGGCAGTTCCTCTATATAAATCATTGGTTTCAGGTTAGGAATCTGGCACTCCCCTTGCTCAATCATTCATATGAAAATCATTACACTTGCTCTTATCTTAAGTAGTTTTCCTCTCATGTCTCAGGTTCACACCAAACGTGAAGTGGTTGAGATGACTCTTATGAAGCTTTTTCCCGACGGGCAAACAAAAGACAAGTTTGCAGATATGAGGGAGATTGTGGAGGAGTGGAATAAGATCTATGACGAGCAAAATACCAGAAATGACAGAAATAAAGAGCGCTCAGACTGGAGGTCACACTTTCCCATTCAAAAATCCGAGACCCATCATATTAAAGGAAAGAGGGTCTACTATAATCTTTTTCCCAAGCACTATAGATACGACATCATTGCAGACAAGGATAAAAACCTTCTTACTGTAAATGTGAAAATGCACTTTTATCCCTCCCGGACCTATCTAAAAAGAATGAACAGGCTCCACAGCAGCGATCATCCTGATAAGAAATACTATCCCCAGGTTAGTGACATTATGATTAAGGCCAGAAAGAGTGTTGCTGCAAGTGAGTCCATGTGGAACAAACATGCTCCCAAGGGTGTAAAATTTAAGTTTGATATGGTTGAATCCAAGAATGAGGCTCACTACTCTATTAAGCTTTCAACGCTTATGGGTGCCCTCTACGACAAGTTTATTCTTTACATGGTTCCGGAAGACATTCTAGCCCACGAGATTGGACACATGATGGGGCTGGACGACGAATACTCGCCTCATTCAAATCTTATTCCTGTGCATACAATTCTTCAAAGCTTCAGCTCCAGACATGCAGACCGGCATGACGACTACTCTTCTTATAAAGATATGAGATGTAACCTTGAGTCCATGATGTGCCTGAGGACAACATTGTATCCCTATCACTATAATCACATTTTGGGACGAATCAGACCCTATTAGCCTAACGCCAACCGGAGATCTTCGATAAGATCTTCAGCATCTTCTATGCCGACGGACATTCTTAATGAAAAAGGGCCGATTCCCATTTCCTCTTTATCTTTGGAGTCCAGATCGTCTCCAAAAAATAAATGTGTGGGGCAGATGATGGATTCAGTGGAGCCGAGACTCACGGCAAACTGAATTAGCTGTAATTTGTGAGCAAATTGTTCGGCCGTCATACTGGCCGAGGCATCCAGAACAAAGGAGACCACTGCCCCCATGTCAGACATTTGTTTTTTAGCAAGAGAGTGACCTTTGTGATCCGAGAGCCCTGGAAAAAACACTTTGCTAATTTTTGGATGAGACTTCAGGAAATCTGCCACTTTAATCGCATTCGCGGCATGCCTCTCAAAACGGAGGGCATAGGTTTTAAGACCCCTCTCAATCAGACTCGCGGCCTGAGGATCAAGTGTCGCCCCGAGAACTACGGTCATTTGACGGATTTTTTGGATGAGGGATTTTTTTCCAGCAATTGATCCGGCCAGAACATCACCGTGCCCATTGGCAAATTTTGTTAAGGACTGAAGCATCAGATCGATATCAAAATTCGTATGCTGGTGAAGGCCTGCAAAAGTTCCATCCATCGTCACGATGATGTCATGCTTGCGTGCAACTCTAATAATTTGCTCAATATCAGCTATATCCTGATTCGGATTTGTTGGGCTTTCGAAATGAATTAGTTTCGTTTTTCCTTTCTTGATACTCGCTTCTAATTCACCGACTTGTGAAAGGTTTAATATAGTAGACTCGATTCCGAAATTGGGGAGCATATCCCGTATGAAAATTCTGGAAGGCTTATAAAGTTCACGGAAGGTTATGACGTGGTCGCCATTTTTGAGGAGGGCCAGCAATGTACCGGTAATCGCAGCGATGCCTGAGGCCAGGACAATACAATCTTCTTTATTCTGGAGTTCTGCGAGGGCCACTTCGAGTTGCCTTACTGTAGGGTTAGAAATTCTCCCGTAGATAAACTGATTCCCGTAACTCTCCCCTTCCGAAACAACAAACTTAACAGATTTATAAACCGGTGCTGTTAAGGGCGGATTAGTAGAAATGGGCGTCACTCTCTCCGGATGATTCAGGCGGGTATTAACATTCCAGGTGCTGCGTTTATTGTCTTTCATAGGTGTAAGGCTACATGATTCACGCCTTGATGTGAACATCTGAGCATTTTAAAACGAGTTTTCGCGGCTCATCAGAGTTTTTTTTCACTTCAGTGGCAATCAGGATTTAAGAACGGTGAGAAAGATGGGAGACTATAAAAAGCCTAAAACAAGAGATTTAAACCATGATTCCACGCTATGAAACTAAAGAGATAAGTGACCTTTGGACAGATGACCATAGGTTTAAAACCTTTCTTAAAGTTGAAGTTGCATTACTCAAAGCTCTTGAGAAAAAAAACAAGATCCCCAAAGGTGTGGCCGACTCATTTAATAACGTCACTATAAATCCCGTCAGAATCCGGGAGATCGAAGAAACCACACGTCATGATGTCATTGCATTTTGTACATCAATTACTGAACAGGTAAACCCAGAGGCAGCACGTTTTTTTCATTTCGGTGTTACCTCTTCCGATATTCTGGACACGGCCCTCTCGCTCCAGTTAAAAGATTCACTTACTATTATCATCAATGATCTTAAACTTCTTAAGACTTCCTTGACCGAACAGATTGAAAGAAGCAAAGACCTTCTCTGTATGGGACGCTCCCACGGCATGTATGCTGAGCCTATGATCTTTGCTCAGAAATTTTTGTCTTTTCATCAGGAAATATCCCGTAGATTGAGTGATTATCAGGAAGTTTTAGAAACAGAAATAACCGGCCAGCTCTCGGGTGCTGTTGGTAATTATACAATTCTTGACAGTGAAATTGAGACCATTGCCTTAAAGGATCTGGGGCTAAAAGTTGAGCCAGTTTCCTCTCAGGTAATTCCTCGTGATCATATCGCTAAGATTATTTCTGTGGGCGCTCTTCTGGCCTCTGCTCTGGAAAGAATGGCGGTTGAATTTCGTCTGCTCCATCACTCAGATATAGCGGAGATTCATGAAGGCTTTAAAAAAGGCCAGAAAGGATCATCCACCATGCCCCATAAAAAAAATCCAATTAGCTCAGAGAATATCTCTGGACTCGCACGACTGATCCGCTCTCACCTGGAGATTGCCCTTCAAAATAATGTGCTTTGGCATGAACGGGATATTTCCCACTCAAGTAATGAGAGGCTCTATCTTCCGGATCATTTTGGTTTAATTGCCTACACCGTAAGGCGGATGACTTCCACAGTCCGGGATCTGGAACTTCACCGTGAGAGAATTGAGGCGAAGGCCCTGGAAAACTTCACCGCTTTATCGAGTTATATTCTGCATGAAATGATTTTGCTTAATTCTGCATCCCGTGAAGATCTTTATGCTTTTATTCAAGAGGCGACTTTTACGGCGACCACTGCGGAAGATTTTTTTCAGTGGATTGAAAAACACGGGAAAGAAAAAAACTACAAACTTCCTCATCTTATGAAACAGCAGGAACTCAAGGCCCATTACATGGGTCGTTTTTCTGCAGTTCTGGCCAGAACTACGCCTTAGGCAACTCTTGGACATTTCACCAGAGTGATTGGCGCGCTCATACTGAAAAATGCTATGATTATTTGTGGAAATAAAAGACAAACTGGCCATCCTTGCTGATGCTGCCAAATATGATGCCTCATGTGGCAGCTCTGGTGTAAAACGTAAGGCACAGGCCGGCGGAATTGGAAATGTCCAAGGCGCAGGAATTTGTCACAGCTACACTCCTGATGGTCGATGTGTCTCTCTCTTAAAAATTCTTCTCACAAATTTTTGCATCTTCGACTGCAGCTACTGTGTTAACCGCGTCTCCAGTGAAGTTAAACGCGCGAAATTCACCGTTGATGAAGTCGTAAAACTAACGATGGATTTCTACAAAAGAAACTATATTGAAGGACTATTTCTCAGCTCCGGAGTGGCCAACAATCCAGATAATACGATGGAAGAGATGATTCTGGTTGCCAAGAAACTGCGATTAGAAGAAAAATTCGGCGGCTATATTCATCTTAAGGCCGTGGCCGGCTGCTCTGATGCCCTTCTTCGCAAAGCAGGCCTTTATGCTGACCGATTAAGTGCTAATATTGAGTTACCACTTCAAAAAGATCTGGATGATCTTGCTCCGGCCAAAACCCACAGCGAAATCGAAAGTTCCATGAATTCAATCAGGGAAAGTATTCTGGAAAGCCAGGAAGAGACGGCCAAGTTTTCTAAGGCCCCAGTCTTCGCCCCCGGCGGACAAAGTACACAGATGATTGTTGGCGCCACTCAAAGTTCTGACCGGGATATAATGCTCAAGGCTTCTTCCCTTTATGAAAATCAGAATCTGAAAAGAGTTTATTACAGTGCCTTTAGTCCCATCCCCGATAGCGATCCCAATCTTCCTCTGGTGAGCCCACCTCTTATGAGAGAGCACAGGCTCTACCAATCAGACTGGTTGATTCGGCTCTACGGCTTTAACATTCAGGAAGTCTTACCTGAAGACCATGAGAATTTAAATTTAGAACTTGATCCTAAGCTCAGCTGGGCCTTGCGGAACCGGCACCTGTTTCCCGTGGACCTGAACTCGGCACCAAGAGAAACCCTTCTCCGCGTCCCCGGTCTTGGTATCAGAAACGTTGAAAGGATTATTGAATCCAGAAAATTTAGAAAAATCCGTTATGAAGATTTAGTGAAAATGAGAGTTCAAATCCAGAAGATTAAATTTTTTGTTTCAGTGGATGATAATAAACACGACTTGAAACTTCTCGACTCACCTTTATTAACTACCATCCTCACCGAAAAGCCTAGTGTTCAGCTTGATCTTTTTGATGCTCCTGTTTCAAGTATCACCGGAGAAGTGTGATGTATAATGTCCGCTTCGCTGCTGATTTTGAATCCTGGCGCATTAAGGCCAAGCAACTCTTAGTCTCAAATATCAAACCCGACGAAATAAACTGGATAACCGAAGAGACTGGATTTCATTTCGGGCAGGAATGGACAGATATTGAAGTTACTGATTCCCCACGAATCCCCCGTGAGTATTTTGAGGCGGCCAGCGTAGTAAGCTGTTTCAGAGATGATTCCACGTGGACACTGCTTTATCGGATCGCCTGGAGGATACTCCATGAGCAAAGAGAGTTACTAAAAATCTCTCTTGATGCTGATGTGAGGGAGCTGGAGAATCGGCATAAGTCTGTTATGCGAGATTTGCATAAAATGAAAGCCTTTGTCCGCTTCAAAGAAGTTCAACAGGATGGCAAGATCCTGTACGTGGCCTGGCATCGGCCGGATCATCGCATCTCCCGTCTGGCCGCCCCTTTCTTTAAAGACCGTTTCAATGGCATGAATTGGATCATCATGACCGAAGATGAAACTATAAATTGGGATCAGAAAAGTCTAACTTTCTCTGAAGGAGTTTCATCACATAACGCTCCTTCAATAGACAGTGCAGAGGATCTTTGGAAAACCTACTACAGCTCCATATTTAATCCGGCCCGGATTAAAATCGGGGCGATGAAAAAAGAAATGCCCGTTCGCCACTGGAAAACTCTCCCTGAGAGTGAACTCATTACTTCGCTCATTGATGAGGCCCCTGAGCGACTTAAGGTTTTCTATGATTCACAAAGACCTAATGCTACTCAAGAAAAACAATTAACTTACCCTGAAATAAAAGAGGCACTTAAGTCATGCCGCTCCTGTGATATTTGCCAGAAGGCAACGGGCCCAGTTATGGGTGAAGGTCCACTAAACGCCAGGATCATGTTCATTGGGGAGCAACCGGGGAATGAGGAAGATCAGATCGGGACGCCTTTCATAGGTCCTGCGGGTCAACTTTTAGAAAAAGCTCTCCTGAAGCGTGGATTTAATCGTAATGAAATTTATATTACAAATGCGGTGAAAGGGTTTAAATGGATCTATCAATCTTCAATGCGTCTGCACCGGAGTGCTAACGCTTCAGAAATTTCTGCCTGTAAACCCTGGCTAAAACAGGAACTCAATCTTATCAAACCCCAAATTGTTGTTTGTCTGGGGCGGAGTGCGGCCCAGTCAATTTTAGGTAAGATGGTTAAAATGGAAGAAGTCAGAGGGAAATTTTTCTCAAGTAGTGTCTGTGATAAAACAATCATTCTCCCCCACCCGTCTTCTATACTTAGAATTCAAAATCCGAATGAGAGAGAGATTGCTTTTAATCGTTTTGTTGAAGAGCTAGGTCTTATTGCCTGACCTTCAAGTATTTCGCGTGATGGGAGATGTGACTCTCTATGAAAGTGGCAATAAAATAATAGCTGTGATCATATCCTTCACAGTACTGCACTTCCTGAGACTGACCAACTGCTTTTGCCTGTGTAACAAAATGATCTGTTAAAAGTTGCTTCTCCAGGAATTCATCTTTTGTTCCCTGAGAGATGAGAATATTGGCAGGATGTGTATGGCCAGCTTTCATTAATTCGCACGTATCATACTGATGCCACTTATCCTTCTCCTCACCGAGATATCCACTGAAAGCTTTGATCCCCCAAGGGACCACACTGGGATGAACAATGGGCGAGAATGCAGAAACTGATTTAAACTTTTTAGGATTTCTCAGACCTATTACTAAGGCCCCATGTCCCCCCATTGAATGACCTGAGATGGATATGTTTGAAACTTTAAAATGGTCCTGAATAACTTTATAAAGTTCATCCGTTACATAAGAGTACATATTGTAATGGGAAGCATAATCTTTTGTTGTAGCATCCACATAAAAGCCAGCACCAGATCCAAAATCATAAGCCTCATGCTCACCCGGAAGACTAAGCCCTCTGGGTGAAGTGTCCGGACAGATGACCATCAGATTTTCTTGTGCCAGAAATTTTTGAGCGCCGGATTTTGAAATGAAGTTTTCATCGGTGCAAGTGAGACCAGAGAGCCAGATGAGGCAGCCTTTTACTTCTCCATCCGGAATAAAAGTAGAAAATTTCATCTCAGTCTTAGTCGACGTTGAGTCGTGAGACCAAAACTGAGTCTTGCCCTGAAACGTTGTATGTTCTTTGAGTATTTTCATTATGTCCCTTAGAAAGTAACCACGCTGCGGATACTTTTCCCTTCTTTCATCAATGTGAAGGCTTCATTGATTTTTTCTACCGGCATAGTAAAAGTCACAAGATCATCAAGATTAATCTCTCCCTTCATGTAGCGGTCAACATAACCAGGAAGTTCAGTGCGCCCTTTAACTCCACCAAAGGCCGATCCCTTCCATACTCGACCTGTGACTAGCTGAAATGGGCGGGTAGAAATTTCTTCACCAGCTGCGGCCACTCCGATAATAATCGACTCGCCCCAACCTTTATGACAACACTCCAGCGCTTGCCTCATGAGTTTCACATTCCCCACACACTCAAATGAATAGTCAGCTCCGCCATCAGTTATCTTTACGATACTATCAACCAGGCTACCCTGAATTTCAGTTGGGTTGATGCAATCAGTGGCCCCAAATTTTTTTGCCATTTCAAATTTTGAATTATTAATATCAATCGCAATAATCTTTCCAGCTCCGGCCATTTTCGCGCCTTGAATAACAGAAAGACCAATGCCCCCCATTCCAAAGACAGCGACATTCGCCCCTTTTTCAACCTTCGCTGTATTGAGGACAGCTCCTATACCAGTGGTCACTCCACAACCAAGAAGACAAACCTTATCCAAGGGAGCTGAGGGATCAATTTTTGCCAGTGAGATTTCGGCGCACACTGTGTACTCCGCAAAGGTAGATGTCCCCATATAGTGATAAATCATTTTTCCATCTTTGGAGAAACGGCTTGTCCCATCTGGCATGAGGCCCTTGCCCTGAGTTTCACGAATGCGCTGACAGAGATTAGTTTTTCCGGAAAGACAAAATTTACAGGTTTTACATTCTGGTGTGTAGAGAGGAATGACGTGATCACCTTTTTTAAGAGATGTAACTCCTTCCCCAACTTCTTCCACGACCCCAGCTCCTTCATGACCCAGGATAACAGGAAACAAGCCTTCAGGATCAACCCCGGAAAGTGTATAGGCATCAGTATGACAAACGCCGCTGGCCACAATCCGTACCAGGACTTCACCTTTTTTTGGAGCTTCCAGATCGACAGTCTCAATGCTTAATGGTTGGTTTGGTCCCCAGGCGACAGCGGCTTTAACTTTCATACTTGCTCCTAAATTATAGAAGCCTAGTATATGTTCTACGAAACAGAAGAAGAAGAATTTTAAGTTTGATATACGATGCAAAAACAAAAGGCCCCTCAGATCAATCCATAATCTGAAGGGCCTGTGCGAAAGCTATTGAGAAAATTTATTGTTTAGGAGCCACTTCATTCATACGGTCTTTATCCAAATCAAAATCAAGCTCGCCTGACTCTGCATCATTTGAATCGTGAAATTCCTCATCGTCCGTATTTTGTTCGTCAAATCCATAAGAATCGTCTTGTAGAGACTCTCCCGGATCGACCTCAAAATTGCGGCCCATAATGACTTCCTCTCCGTTTATTCCATTGTCATGACTCATAAATCCTCCTGATATAATTCTCTGAGGAGGTTTAGCATTTTTAGTGCCAAGCTCAAGATGATATAAATAATTGAATTCTCGAATGCTGAGACTGAGGTATACGTGCAAAATGCCTCGATTGAGCAAAAAAAAAGCCCCTCTTTCGAGGGGCCTTTGAGGGCTATCTAATAAACAGCATGTCGTAAAACTTAGGAACCGGCCACTTGCTCTCTGGAACCATGTCTTCAATTTGGTTACAGATTTCTGCGATCTGGAAAGAAGCTGGCATAAGCTCAGAGCCAATTTTTTTAGCAATCGCTTCTTCATCAAGCTTATGGTGCATGTCTTCAAGCGTGTGGTTAAGAGCATTGGTTTGATCGTGAAGACTCTTCACAAGGTCACCCAGCTGCTTAAGCACTTCAACTTCGACTGAAGCATCAGCTCCGGCATCTTTCGTATTTTTCACACCAGCAGCAAGACCAGCTTTGTAATCAAGGGCAGCTGGAATAACCTGAGTCATCACCATCTGACGAAGAGTTTTAAGTTCGATCTGGCGGCACTTGATGTAACGCTCAAGCATTACATTGTGACGAGTGCTGATTTCTGATTCTCTAAATACACCTGTTTTGAGAAGAACATTTGTTTTCTTAGAATCCTTAAGAACTGAAATCGCTTCCGGAGTTGTACGGAAGTTACCAAGACCACGTTTAGCGGCTTCTACAACCCACTCTTTCGAGTAACCGTCGCCGTTAAAAACAACCGGTTGAGCATTACCATACCATTTAAGCACTACTGCGATCAAAGCGTCGTCAGCAGATTTACCGGCCGCCATTTCTGTTTCGATGATCTTGTTTGTTTCTTCGAAAATATCAACGATCGCAGCATTCAAAATTGAAAGCGGGTAACCGATTGATGCTGAAGATCCACAAGCACGGAATTCGAACTTGTTACCAGTAAACGCAAAAGGAGACGTTCTGTTACGGTCAGTGTTGTCTTTGAAGATATCAGCAAGCTGACGGGCACCAAGGTCAAGAGTCTGACGAGCAGAGTGAACGTATTTGCCTTGAGAAACCATTGATTCAAAAATCTTCGTTAGAGTATCACCAAGAAATACTGACATGATTGAAGGAGGAGCTTCATTTGCACCCAGACGGTGATCGTTACCATGGCTTGCAATTCCCATGCGGATGACATCAGCGTGGCGGTAGACAGCTTCTACTACCGTTGCAACAACTGCTAAGAAGCGGAAGTTTTCATGTGGGTTGTGACCTGGTTCAAGAAGGTTAACTCCAGAGTCAGTCGACATAGACCAGTTTAAGTGTTTCCCTGAACCGTTTACACCAGCGAACGGCTTCTCATGAAGAAGACAAACGAAATCGTGTTTCAGCGCCACTGTACGAAGCACCGTCATCACGATCTGGTTGTTATCAGCAGCAGTGTTTGAATCTTTGAAAATTGGCGCCATCTCGAACTGCCCGGGAGCAACTTCGTTGTGGCGAGTTTTAGCAGGAATACCCATTTTATAAAGTTCAATTTCAACTTCCTGCATGTAAGCAAGAACGCGGTCTTCAATTAACCCAAAATAGTGATCTTCTAGCTGTTGGTTACGAGATGTAAGTGAGCCGAAAAGAGCACGGCCGGTCATCACTAAATCCTGACGACCAAAGTAGAAAGCCTTATCAATTAAGAAATACTCCTGCTCAGCTCCACAAGTTGTAATAACCTTGTTCACATCTTTCATACCGATCATGTTACAGAACTTCGTCACCACTTCGTTGATTTTTAAATCTGAACGAAGAAGCGGTGTTTTAGTATCAAGAGCGTCACCGTGGTAAGAAACGAAAGCAGTAGGAATAACTAACGTCTTACCGTTAGCTGATTCCTGAATAAAAATCGGAGAAGTTAAATCCCATGTTGTGTATCCACGAGCTTCAAAAGTAGCGCGGGATCCACT
>DLGL01000125.1:25378-41664 GCA_002482685.1 Bacteriovoracaceae bacterium UBA7695
AATCCACCGTTAGGGAATGAAGAAGCATCCGGCTCACCCTGCATAAGCTGAGAGGCAGAAAGGTATTCAATTGGACGATCGCCATCGAAACTTAAAAAGGCATCATGCTTTTCAGCAGTCGCACCCGTCAAAGGTTGAAACCAGTGACAGAAGTGAGTCACACCTTTGATGTTTGCCCATTCAGTTACAGAGTTTGCAACTTTAGAAGCAAGCTCTTTTGAGATCTGGCGCTTACCTTCGATGACCTGCTTTAAAAATTCTTTATCTTCAAGAGAAAGAGATTTTGAAAGGTGGTAGTTGTAAACGTTTTCGCCGTAGTACTGACTTACTTTCAAAAATTTACCCTGCTCATTGACTGGCACCGGGCATTTTCTTGATTTACGCGAATAAACAGCAAGCTTAGCTTCTTGTCTGAGGTCTTGGGCCATTTGAACATTCTCCTGAGATAGTTATTCAACCAATTATAGGGGGGACTGAAATTTAAACAATATGGGATTTATCGGCTGACTACGATTTCTGCGAGACAATTTGTAACTTGAGAGACGTAGAGTTTCAAGATAAGCTGAGTCAACTATGCTCACTTACCGCCTTAAAAATAGCTTAATTTCTTCTGAAGACAGCGACTGGAAACAGCTCGTTTTGCAAAGTCTGGGTGAAACTGTTCACCCCAAGAGGGCAAACGGGTTTTGTCTGGCCCGGGAAGCTTTACGGGAGTGCTTTTCGCATCTAGGCATCCAACTCTCGGTGGGGGAATTAGTTTTGGAAGGGTATTCTAAAGTGACAGGTCACGACTCCCTGACTATTTCACTTGCCCATACTCCCGATTGGGGGGCCGCCCTAGTGGCGGAAGCTTCAAAGTTTCAATCAGTGGGAATAGACATCGAACCCATGAGTAGAGTCGTTAAACCCCTGGTCCTGGCCCGCATAACCAACCCTAAGGACTTAAGCCTCTCACCTCTTTCAATCTGGACCTTAAAAGAGGCGGTTTTTAAGGCAGTCATGAATACTGGCCTCTTTGAAAAACCGGTGGAGTTTTCATCCTTACAAATTAGTGAAAATACCTGGTCGCATGAGTCTGGACTAACTGGTTTCTGGGAACTCGGTAACGAAAATGGAATGCTGATGGCCAAGGCTTGGATTCTTCGTTCTTCTTAAAGCTAATTACTTAGAATGTTCGAGCTGTGATGTAAGTTTAAATTGAACGAATTGACCTGTCTTTACATCCATCGTTTCAGAGATTTTATGCTTCTCCCAAGTTAGTTTTAAAGAGTAAGTTTCATTAATTTTAAGAGTTGGGATTTTGAAATCGCCTGACGTAAGAGTCATTTTATAGAGTTCCTTATCGTCTTTTAAAAGTGAAACAGAGGCTCCATTGCAGCCGCTGCCTCTGTATTCACAACGTCCAGCGATGGAGTCTTTAGGAATATCCTTTTTCAACAATGTTGCAATGAGCCCGGTCGTAGAATTTGCGGCCGCATTGACAATATTATCAGTGTTCCCAAGCTGAGACTGAGGTTGGGCCAAAAGGTTCTGAGAGAGTCCAAAAGCCGTCAGTAAAAGCAGCATCGATTTCATAAAACTCCAGGTATTAAAATTTAAAACTCTTTTCAGCAAGTGCGCGGTCCACAATCGCAATCTCTCTTAGAAACCGCGGGGCCTTCGCAGGAGTTATCTCCACTCTCTGAAGCTTTCCTAATCGGGTTACAATAAGTTCATACGGTTGATCAATCATCGCAATCGTTGCAAATCTTTCTGTGTCTTCTTTAAAAAATCTCAACCCGTTAAGATAAGTCACCTCATCTCCTGTATTAAGACCTGCCTTATAGGCCGGACCATCGAGAGTCACGCCTTTAACAATCGCCCGGTCCCCTGAATACTCCCACTCTACACCAAGCCATGGAGCATTGGTTTCCTGCCATCTGAACTCGCAGCCCATTTTTAAAAAGGCACTTTCAAAATCAATTTCTTCAGTCGTTTCAATCATGGTCGAAAATTTATTGAGAACTTCTTCCCCACCAAGCTCTTTAACTAAGTCATATACGCCCTCTTTAGAAATACCTTTTTCAGGTCGGGCCTTGTAGTCTTTCCAAAGAAGCATGAGAAGATCATTGATGGATTTTCCCTTTTCTAAAAGAAGACTGTGGAGAACGGTGAATACGAGTCCACCTTTCAGGTAGTAGCTTACCGAGGAGTTTTTTGAATTCTCATCCGGACGGTAGAGCTTAATCCACGCATTAAATGAACTCTGCTCAAGAGAATGATAATTTCTTCCGGGGGTCCCAAAATATGAATCGAAGTTACCCTTTACTATTTCAAGATACTCCTCGAGAGTTGAGATCTCTGCCCGGTAAACGAACAAATCGTCCATGAAACTTGTCATCCCCTCTGCTAACCATAAGAGAGAAGTATAGTTTTCATTCACATAATCAAAAGGACCTAAGGCATCCGGACGGATACGCTTAACATTCCAGAGGTGAAAGTATTCGTGTCCAACCAGAGAAAGATAATTTAAATAATCTTTGCGGGTGTTGAGTTTTCTTCCATCAAACTGCAGGGCCGTTGAATTTAAGTGCTCAAGACCACCAAAGAGTTTAGGAACAAAATGAGTGATAAAGAGATATTGATCATAAGGCAAATCATCATTGAAATGTTTTGCCACTGATTCAACAACTTTTTTCATGTCTTCTTTCAATTTTTGCTTGTGAGGATAAAGTTCCCCATAGCTCGCTATGTGATGGGGAATGCCCTTGAATTCAAAACCATCAGTCTCATGACATCCAATCTCAACCGGGCTATCAATTAATTCATCGTAGTTATTAGCTTCGTAGATAAACTTACTGCGCTCCTCGGAGATGTCTTTCATTCCCGTGCTGAGCTTGCTCCAAGCTGGCGGAAAGCGAAATTCAATTGAAGGTTTATCTAAGGCCTCTCCCCCAACACCCATGAGATAACTCGGTCCGTGCAGGAAGGCGTGAGAAGCGTCCACATGAGATGTTCTCACGGTCAACTCCTTGCAATAAATCTCGTAACTCACCTGNNNTTGAAATCAATCTCCCAGATACCCTTAGCCTTTTGCTCGTAGAAAAGTACTTCCCCATTACTCTGAGAGGCTTCAAACCAACGGATATGACGGGCATATTCCCGCATCAGGTAGGACCCAGGACTCCATGAAGGCAGATAGACCTGAAGGCTTGATTTTCCCTCGGGACGGGTAAATTTCAGCGTCACTTTAACGTAATGCTGCTCTGGTCTGTCAATTTGAACAATATAGTTAACTTTCATAGCGGATTTCCTTAGTTCTTAACAGAATAAGGCGCTGCTGGACTAAAGACAATATTCAAAAGTCTTGATAGGATCCAGTCATGGAAAAAACAATAGTGGCCTCAGACATAAAACTCTTCGTGTCAGACAGCGCAGTCAGACAAATTCAACTCATGCAGGAAAACGATTACACACTGGAAGGACTCTCATTCCGGATTAAAATTGGCGGAAAAGGTTGCGGAGGTTTTACCTATGACACTGGTTTTTCTGAATTTCATGCCGACGATCTTGTGATCGAAACCAGCTACCCCATTATTAATTACACTCTGAAAGTTCTCATTGACCCCTTCACCGCTTATTATACCCAGGACTCAACTCTTGATTACCTTCTGGACCCGGCCAGCAACGAAGAAGGTTTTGTTGTAACTAATGCCGCCGATGGTGAGCACAAAGGGAAATTCTTTAAGGACGAATCAAAACTTCCACCTTGGGCGAAAGCATGAAAGATATCTCTCTGGACTACCGATACCTCAAAGCTTTCATGATCACTTCCCGCTATTTAAACTTCTCCAAAGCAGCTCAGGAGCTCAACATCGCTCAGTCAGCGGTGAGCCGCCAGATTAAGCTCCTGGAAGAATCAGTCGGCCAGCAGCTCATTATCCGTTCATCCAAAAAAGTTCTTCTCACAGAAAAAGGTCAGGCCCTGCTTACGGAACTTGGATTCTTTGAAGAAAAACTTCAGGCCATTTTTTTTGGCCATATGAATAAGACAGTTAAAGTAGGCATTCTTCATGGCCTTCTTGAGACATGGTTCAATGATGTGATGGTGGATTTTGCGAAGACCAGCCTCCATCAACTGAATGTCGAAGTAAATAGTCTTGAGAATCTCAAAGAAAAACTTCATAACGGTAAATACGATATCATCTTTACCACTGAGAATATTCAGAGTGAAATTGTGACTTCTCTGAAACTTTTTGACGAGAAAATGGTTTTGGTAAGTAAAAATGAGATCAATCTCAAAGAGGCCTATGATCATCCCTGGATTGTATACTCTGAGCAGGATCACTTGTTTCAGCTATATAAAAAACGCTCTCAAAAAATTATCGTCGTTAATTCCATTACTACCATTCAGAAGCTGGTTAAAAAAGGTGTGGGGATCGCCATCGTTCCCGATCATACCCTGGATAAAGACAATCATCTTAAGACCTACGAACTTAAGGGTCTTGCCAAGCAGCACATCCATCTTTCAAGCCTGAACTTCAAGGCAATGCCAGAGCACTTAAAAAATTTAGTGGATATGATTAAGAAAAAATAAAGTCAGCTTAGAACTGACAGGAAATTTTTCCTGAAAGGATTTTTCCATCTTCACATACTGTCACATGCGTAACATCGCCTGATGCCAGCCCGTTCATCGGATAGAGCTTCTCTAAAACTTGTCCCTCTTTAAATCCCGTTTTGGACTTGTAAGGCCATCTCACTTTTACCCCAACAACTTCCACCCCGGCATCCACGCCAAAGTGAACACCTTCTTCATTCTGAGAACTAAGTCCACCTTGAGAGTACTCAACCCACCGCCGCTGAACAATTTTTTGTTTATCTTTCTGGGTATACAACATCACCATCGCACCAAGACCATGAGTGTTTGATTTAATTCCTCTTAAATGAACATTGATTGATTTGCGGCCAGCAACCTTCGTCTGATTTTCAAAAACATACAGTCGCGCTGTAATATCCGAACGACGGATATTGTTTTGTGAGGTGATGAGGTCCGGGTAGCCATCGTGATTAAGATCCATGGTGATAGTTCCAGTGGGATTAACCATGTCGATTCCCAGCTGACCACTGACATTTGTGAAGGCGTGAGTCTCATCTTGTTCAAATAAAACAAGTCTTGAGTATGGAGGAAAGCCAGAGTTATCCACCACAAGATCCACATGCCCATCCAGATTATAGTCCGTCCAGATCGCTCTTTTATCACCCTGGTTCCAGGATTCTGAAGTCGCATCACTTAAATATTCAGTCCGAATAAAGTAAGGAGGGTAAGTCTCTTTAGAACCGGTAAGGATGCTCGACTTATCTACCGAATCGTTATCATAGGCATGAGACAGGGAGCCCAGAAAAATGTCCATCAACCCGTCAGTATTGTAGTCAGCGCAGGCACTGAAAAAATTTCTTCCACCACCAGTAGGTATGAGACTTCCATCGGGGTCAGAACCGTAATTTGTAACTGCCCCCAAATCTTCAAATTTTCTCTCACCAGATCTTTGATCACTGAGATTCATCCAAAGCTTATTTTTGTGACCTGAAGATGAAGCCGTCAAAATATCCGGGTAACCATTCTGATCAACATCACAAGTAGATGAGCCATAAGTGGGCCTGGCATTCGGAGGATATATTTGATCAGGTGCCATTTTGCTTTCATCTTTTAAAAGCAAAGGTGCCTCTACAAACTTTCCTTTGTTATTTCGCAGTAGCCGGTCAGAAACCGGGTAATAGCTACCTTTACGGTTTTCATACCAATTTCCGACGAAGAGATCTATCCAGCCATCGAGGTCATAATCCAGAAGAGTGAGAGAGCTGGTCGGCTCTGCAGGAAGTTTAATCGCATCCGGAGATTCATGAAAACTCAGCAGACCATTTTTTATTGAACCCAAATAAAGTTTAACGGGGATCTGACTCACTTCACTTCTTTGATTAAGTACTCCGGCCAAAAGATCAACGACCTTATCTTTATTAATATCGTAGAACAATAAAAAAGAAGCCTTAAAATCCGCAGGTAGCGGATCATGTTTCCAGGCCGAAAACTTACGTGATTTTGGATCAAAAATAAAAAATTTTGGTCTTGAATAGTAGGTCGGAAGTAAAACAAGATCAGTTTTCCCATCTAAATTCAGATCAACGGCATTTAAGTTCACCGCAAAAAGATTTGAGAGGCCATAGTCTTCGGTTCTATCTTTAAAAACTCCACCCTCTTTAACAGTTGGGCCGTAGTTAACAGACTGAACTTTTTTAGAAAGAGAATCAAGTTCTTCAGAAAGTTTAATCTCATCCTCATCAGTTTTCTTTTGAGAGGAGGAACATCCTGAAGTAAAAAAAAGAAGCCCCCCCAAAAGGGGGGGCAGAATTTTAAAAATCAATGATGTCAAAGCCAAACCCGTCTCTTTCCGCAACATGTTTCGAGATTTTAGGAATGAGTTTATCGTAACTTGAATTGAGGCGTTTGTAGTTACGTGTGAAGTTCTGACGGCTGTCTCGGCAGATGAGCTCAGTCATAAGAGTTACGTATTCTTTGTCTTTTTCAGAAACGTCCGCGCGGTTTAAAATCGCAGTTGTACGAGAAAGCACACAGAGCTGAACATAAAGCTCAATCGACATGTTGGCTATTCTCATCTGTGGAAGTTCATTTCCAATAATGTTTTTACCATATTTCATGATGGTGTTTTCTACTGCTATTGAGAAGTGACTTAAAGCACTTACAAAATGGTTGCCGTGAACTTCAAGCGTTGGATGAACCTTACTTAAAGTTTTGGTGCCTACATATTTAGAAATTCTTTTTTTAGCGAAATCAGTAAGAACACCCACTGATTTAATCGGATCCTGCATCGCTTTGGAAATATCAGCAATTTTTCCTAATTCTTTTAAATCATCAGACGGACCTTTTATACCTGCCAGGGCAGTAAAGATACGAAGGATTTCATTTGTTCCCTCGAAGATCAGGTTAATACGGCAGTCGCGCATGATTCGCTCATAAGGGTACTCACGCATATAAGCGTTACCAGCACCAATCTGAGTGGCCATATCGATAGAGGCCCAAAGTTTTTCAGAACAATAGATCTTACAGATGGCTGACTCATGAGAATATTCATTCATTCCCTGAGTGATTTTTCCAGTCGTCATGTAGACAATAGATTCAGAAGCGTAAATATTGGCAGCTATCGCTGTGAGTTTTTCCTGAATCAGACCAAAATTAGCAATATAGTCACCAAACTGCTTACGAGTTTTCGCCTGAGCAGTGGCCAGTTTTAAAATCGCTTTCATCCCACCTACTGAGCCTGACCCTAAGGAAAGTCTTCCGGTATTTAAAACGTTCATAGCAATTTTGAAACCCTGGCCAGCTTCGCCGATGATGTTTGAAGCAGGAACAACTACTTTGTCAAAATAGACAGCGCGTGTTTCCGAAGCACGGATCCCCATTTTGTCTTCTTTTTCACCGAAAGAGACACCCTCGCGCTCTTTTTCAACGATAAAACATGTGATCTTTTCAACTTTTTTTCCGTCTATCTCATGATCTGTTTTCGCAAAAACAGAATAGAAACCGGCCATGCCAGCATTCGTAATCCAAAGCTTCTGTCCTGTAATGGTGTAAGTGCCGTCTTCGTTTTTGATGGCCTTGGTTTTAATTGAGTAAGCGTCCGATCCTGACCCCGGCTCAGTTAAACAAAAAGAGGCCCAGCACTCTCCAGAGGCCAGGAGTGGTAGCCATTTTTTCTTCTGCTCTTCATTGCCTTCATTAATGAGGGCCTTGTAGCCAATAGACTGGTGAGCACCCAATGTAGTGGCAATCGAGCCATCAATCCCTGCAATTTCAGAAAAGACCCGGGCGTAAAGAGTTGTATCCAGACCAAGCCCACCCATATCTTCTGGAACACCTAGCCCACAAAGACCTAGTGCCGCCAGACCGTCCAGAACTTCTTTGGGGATCTTGGCATCCCGGTCAAACTTAGCGGAATCAATATTTGCCTGAGCATACTTGTCAACTGCATCGATCATAGCTTTGGCCATTTCAACCTGGCCCTCGCTCAGGTGAGGAAAGGGAAAAGCCTCATCTTCCATAACTTCGCCATAGAACATGTGTTTAACCAATGAAGGAATCTCTCTGCCAGAATCTTGCGCCATATGAGCCTCTTGTAAGGTGAAAAATAATCTTTCCTATTATAAAGCTCGGAAGAAATCAAAGTACAGAAAAAGTGATTAAGGATTTCTTGAGCAATTCGCCTAATTATCCGACCATTTAACTCCTGCTTATTTCCCTCCAAGTCTACTTGCACATCACATTAATTTTGATTGATAATAAATTGATGATAAATAAATTCAAAGACTTCCTCAAAAAGAAGCTGAACCGCAAAGCTTCACGTGACTCTTCTGATCAAGATGAAATCTTGAGTGATGAAGCATTTGAAAATGACGATCAAACCAATCCAGGATTTAAAGTAGCTGACTCTGAAGAAGTTGATGGCCCCTATTCTGGTAAGCTGACCCTGAAAGAAAAACTAGCGGCTTCGGTCTCTTCTCTCACAGGGAAAATTTCGACTAAGAGTCTTAACAAATTAAAAAATGTTTCTCTGCCAAAACTTCCTTCAAAAGGAGATGGCAGCCCCCTACTTTCTCCCTCACTGACCCGCTCAATCGAAAAATTTCTTTCACGCTCCTCCCGGGAGCCGATTCACCAGATATGCCTGGTGCTTTTAGTTTGCACGATTACTTACTCTCTCGGTAAGGTGACTGCTATTGTAATGAGAGGAACACCCACTCTCGATTCAGCGAAAGATTTTACCGTTTCCATATCTCTTGATCATCAATTTGATCCTTCTTCTCTTAACCAGGTTAAAAGCATAAATATCTTCCGAACAGACGGATCTTCTGGTGGACCGAAGAAAAATAATGTCGCAGACAAAAAATGTGATGAAGCTGAAAGAGAGAGTCAGCTTCCTATAAAACTGATCAACACAATTGTGCTCCAGGATGTTGTTAAGTCTCTGGCTTCGGTTCAGATCAGGGGAGACCGGGATCTTCAGGAACTAAGAGTTGGAGATCAAATCTCAAACATTGCTCAAATTTTTAAAATCTCCCGACTTGAAATTCTGGTTAAAAATCTAGAGTCTGGCATGTGCGAATCCATTATTTCTGAAACGAAAACTAAAGAGCGCAACTCTCCCATCTCGGTTCTCTCACCAAGCGCCAGTAAAGAATTTAAACGAAATAAAAAGATGTCGGGAATTGATAACATCGGCAACAAGTTCATCATCTCTAAGACTCTTCTGGATGATAAACTAAAAAATCTCGCTAATATCCTCACCCAGGCACGGGCAGTAAAAATTCAGAACCCGGATGGAAGCTTGTCATTTAAAATGACTGAGCTTGACCCGGAAGGCATTTTCCCATTTCTTGGAATTCAGGACGGGGACATTATCACTAACATTAACGGCAAACCCATCTATGACATGAATGAAGTCATGCTCCTATTTGGAAGAATTAAAAATTTAGATGCTCTCTCTCTTGGATTAAAACGGGATGGTTCTGAAACCAACCAAGATTATTCCATCAAGAAATAAGGAACGGTTATGCAGACAAGAAGTCAAAGACGACGTTTCATGGGACCTATGCTCTTTGCAGCGCTCTTTGTAGCTCAGCAACAGGCAGCCTATGGGCAGTTCAACAAATACCGTTCTCAGACACGTTTTAATCCGGACAAGAACTCAGAAGCAGCTCAACCCGAGATGGCCGCACCAGACGTTGAAACGATGTCGGCCGAAGATGCAGCTGCAGCACTTAAAGCGGCTGAGAAACTCGAGCAGGACGCAGAAGATGTTGCAGCTGATGCAGACTCCGCTGCAGATGCCGTCTTTGACGGTGATTCCGATGATGATGCCAACGTTGAGACATTCGGCAGTCGTCCTAACCCTACTCAAAACAAAAACCAGGCAGCGGCCAAAGCGGCCAATAAATATGTTAACCTGAACCCAGAAACCGCATTTGGTCCTGAGATTGTTGAGAGTTTTGATTTTCCTGATACAGATATTATGGAAATCACCCGTCACATGCAAAAGCTCACAGGAATCAATCTCATTCTTGATAAAGATGTTAAAGGCAAGGTCTCCATCATCGCTCCGACACCGATCACTGTTGGAGACGCCTGGAAAGCCTATCTGGCCGCCCTCAATATGGCAGGCTATTCTTTAATTAAAACTGGTGCCTTCTATAAAGTCATCAATGCACGTGACATCCGTTATACACCCACAAAAATTTATACAGGAAATTACACTCCAGATACTGAGAACTATTTAATGAGAGTGATCTCATTAAAACACGTCTCAGCTGCTGAAATCGCCCGAAATTTTCGTCCTTTCATGAGCCGATACGGTCGACTCATTGATATCAAACAAACAAACACTATTATTATTGCAGATACCGGGTCGAACATTAATCGTCTCGCCAAGATGGTTAAATTTCTGGACGTTGCCGGACATGAAGAGGCCCTTCAGATTGTTAAAGTGAAGAATTCATCGGCCCAGGAAATTGCCAAGCTTCTGGATAATATTCTGAAAGGTGGATCGGGTCCAACTACTGGAAGACCTGGATCGGCCACTCCGAGATTTACAGGGGCAACTGGCGGTGGAGAAACATCACAGAGCTCAATTTCAAGAATCATTGCTGAACCGAGGACCAACTCTATTATTGCCATGGCCAATGCAGACGGTGCAAAACAGCTAAGAGAACTTATCGGTAAGCTGGATGTTAAGCTCGTTTCGAGCAGTTCAAACCGCGTTCACGTCTACTATCTCAACTATGGTGACTCAGAGGAGTTATCAAAAACACTATCAAGCATTGTCACCGGTGCTGTCGCCAAAGACGGAGCTGCAGGAGCAAACCGCTTCTCATCTTTCTCTGGTCCGTCAGAAAACCCCATTTTCTCCGCCGAAGTAAAAATTACTTCGGATAAGAATAATAATGCCCTAGTTGTGACTGCCAGCCCTACTGACTGGCTCACTCTTAAAGACGTTATTGGAAGACTGGATATCCCACGTGATCAGGTTTATGTTGAAGGAATGATTCTGGAAGCAAACGTTGAGAAAGTCCGCCAATTTGGTGTGGAGTTTGTAGGTGCTTATGGATCAGGAAATGCTCAGCGTGCAGGATTCACTCCTAAAAGTTCACAACTTTTAAATCTTTTAGGAACTGGAGTTCCCACTTCAATCGGTGGACTCTTTGGTGGTATCGGAATTGGGCCGACACGGACTATCAATGTTCCGACGGGTACCGGTACAGCAACGACTCCTCAAAAAGTAAACGCCGTGAATGCTTTTGTTAAAGCTGTTGCCTCTCATAGCAGTACCAACGTTCTGGCAACTCCGCAGATCCTTGCTCTGGATAACACCGAAGCAACTTTTGAAGTTGGGGAAAGTGTACCGGTTCAGAACTCCACAGTTGGTGTTGGGGGACAAACAAGTTTTGCCCAGGCCGATCAGGAAGCAAAGCTCTCACTTAAGATCACCCCTCAAATCAATAAAGTTACCCGTTTTGTGAAACTAAAAATCAATCAAAAAATCGATGACTTTAAAGCTGGCGTTGATCAGGTACCTGGTCGAGGTCTTCCTAAGACTATGCGTTCAGCTGTCACAGAAGTGATGGTACGTGACCGGGATACAATTGCCATGGGTGGATTACTCAGAGAAATTGAAAGAGTTGAAAACTCTAAGGTTCCTCTGCTGGGTGATATCCCGGTTTTAGGTTGGTTGTTTAAGTCTCAGAGTAAGACCACAACAAAAGTTAACTTACTTTTCTTCATGACTCCTAAGATCCTTGCTCCTTATACAAAAACGGCCTCAAGCAATACCAAAGAAGTTCTTAGCCGCAGAACTAAGGGCATGAAAGATATGTTTGAAGAAGATCAGGTCGACCCAAATGCCAGACTCTCAAAAGACCTGACTTCAAAACTTGACCGTCAGATTGAAGGGCCACTTTATGATAAGGCCGATGCTGATCATTACAAAAATCTGAATAACGAAGAAATTGGTCCGGATGAGGACGCCATTGAAGAAGAAATGGAAACTCCTAATTATCAGGAAATCAGAAAGTCGGTTGAATAATGAAACTAACAGACGAGCTTTCAGAAAATATTGAGCAGTCAAAAGAGAAGATCGGAGAGCTTTTAGTAAAGCACTCTGCTTTGACTCGTCAACAGCTTGATGAAGCACTGGAAATCCAGCGCATGGAAGGTGGTCTGCTGGGGGATGTTCTTACCCGCAAAAACTTTATCCACCCACATGACTTAATAAAAGTCGTCTGCCTCCAGGTAGGAATTCCTTATCAGGTGGATATAAAAGTTGATGAGATCGACGCAAACCTAGTTAAAGATCTTTCTATTAACTACGCAAAAAATCATGAAGTCCTCCCTATTCTTGAAACAGACTTCACCGTGACTGTTTTCATGAGTAACCCTTTCAATTTTAACGTTGTGAATGATCTGCATATGATTTTCCGTAAGGAAATCAAAATTATCTGCACAACCCCTTTGCGGATTCAGGATGCAATTAACCGCGTTTATGAAAAAGCGAACCGAAATATAGTTGATTCCATTGAAGATGAATCTTTTGATGAAAATATCGACCTTGATGGACCCATCGATATCTTAGATGCCACCGCCGATGAAGCCCCGGTTATTCGGTTTGTGAACTCTGTGATGTTTCGTGCCGTTAAAGAACGGGCCTCAGATATTCATATTGAGCCCTACGAGCGTGAAACCGTCTACCGCTTCAGAATTAACGGGGTCATGACTGAAATTCTTCGCCAGCCGAAGAAAACACACGCTGCGGTTTCTTCCCGTATTAAAGTCATGGCAAAACTCGACATTGCAGAGAAACGTCTTCCTCAAGATGGCCGTATTAAAATTAAAATTGCCGGGAAAGATATTGATATTCGTCTTTCGACGATTCCGATTCAGGCCGGTGAACGTATCGTTATGCGTATTCTCGAGAAGAACAACACTGTTCTTCGCCTCGAAACCCTTGGCTTCCGGGGTAAAGTCCTCGAAGGTTTAATTGATCTGGGATCAAGAAAGCACGGAGTTTTATATGTGACTGGTCCAACCGGTCACGGTAAAACCACGACCCTCATGGCGATTCTCGACCGGATTAACTCTCCAGATAAAATGATTATTACCGTGGAAGATCCTGTTGAGTATGAAGTTCAGGGTATTTCGCAAATTCAGGTAAATCACAAAATTGACCTTTCATTTGCAGTTGCTCTACGTTCAATTCTTCGTCAAAACCCGGATGTGGTGATGGTGGGAGAGACCCGTGATAAGGAAACGGCCGAGATCGCGATCAACGCCTCCCTTACAGGTCACTTCGTGCTATCAACTCTGCATACCAATGATTCATCATCTGCCCCAACCCGACTTATTGATATGGGCGTTCAACCCTTCTTGATTTCATCATCATTAGTAGGTGTTCTGGCCCAACGACTGGTGCGTACACTTTGTAGTGTCTGCAAACAGCGGACGAATTTAAGTGATTTTGAAAAAGTTGTTCTCGATGTTGATGAGCTTCCTGATACGGCGACAGTTTTTAAACCAGTAGGTTGCCCAAAATGCAACACCACTGGTTACTCGGGTCGAACGGTTGTGAGTGAGCTTCTGATTATTAACGATGAAATCCGTGCTCTCATTATTCAAAAAGTTGATGCCGCCACTATTAAAAAAGCGGCAGTTCGTGCGGGAATGAGAACACTTCGAGGAGACGCTCTGGATAAAATCTTTGAAGGCATTACTTCAGTGGATGAAATCCTGCGCGCTATTAACTCTGAGGAAAGTCATTAATGCCTATTTTTTCTTATAAAGGGATGGACCGGACTGGTAAAGAAATCAAAAGTTCCATCAACATAGAAAGTGTCGTTGCTGCTAAGGCCAAGATTAAATCTATGGGCATTATGCTTATCGACATCAAAGAGCAAAAAGCCCAAGGAACGAGTAGTGGCTCCGGCATACTTAATTTTGGCGGAAGCGTTGGTGTTGAAGATTTAGCCATGATGACCCGCCAGCTTGCGACTCTCATAAAAGCAAAAATTCAAATTGTTGAGGCCCTGTCCGCTCTGGTAGATCAGGTGGATAACGCCACTCTTCGACTGGTACTCGCCGATCTTCGCCAAAAAGTAAATGAAGGGGCCAGTCTTGCAAAAGCTCTGGCCGATCACCCAAAAGTTTTTAACTCCGTCTTCATCAACATGGTTGAGGCCGGTGAAGCATCAGGTACACTAGAAATTGTTCTCCTTCGCCTTGCGGACTTTTCTGAAGCTCAGGTGAAACTTAGAAATAAGGTTAAAGGGGCGATGACCTATCCGGTGATTATGGCGGTTTTTGGTTTTGGGATGATGAATGTTATTTTTATTTTCGTTATTCCTAAGATGGCCAAAATTTTTACCAGCTCAAAAAAAGAGCTCCCCCTCATTACAAAAATTTGTATCGGTATCTCCGAATTTTTACAAAACTACTGGTGGCTTGTGATTGCCGGGATCTTGGGGTCAATATATCTCACCCTGAAATACATCAATACGCCTAAAGGCCAGTCACAATGGCACGCTCTTCAGCTCAAACTTCCAATCCTGGGCATGTTAGTCAAAATGATAAACGTCAGCCGTTTTTGCTCAACATTAGGCACACTGCTAAATTCCGGGGTCCCTATTTTAACTGCTTTAACTATTGTTAAAAATCTCATTCCGAATGTTCATATGAAAGAAGCTGTTGAGAAGGCGCGCATAAGCGTCTCAGAAGGGGCAACGCTAACGGCCCCCTTAGTTCAAAGTGGTCATTTTCCTGCTCTGGTAACGCACATGATCCGTCTGGGAGAAAAATCAGGGGAATTAGAACCCATGCTAAAAATCATTTCAGAAAACTACGAGGATCAAGTAGAATCTAAAATCGGCGGTCTAACCTCTATTTTAGAACCCATCATGATGATTGGATTGGGAACGGCAGTAGGATTTATTGTTTTCGCCGTAGTTATCCCAATGATGGACTTGAACAAGATTAATTAAGAAGGAGCACCTATGCTTAAAGATACAAAAAAATTAATTCAAAATAATCAGGGTATGAGTTTGATTGAGATCCTGATTTCACTCACGCTCATGGGTATCGCAGGTACATTTGTTGCCGGTAAAGTTTATGAAAACTTACAAGAGGGTCAGGTATCTTCTGCTAAGATTCAAATAAAAGCTTTGGGAGATCGTCTGACAGAATTCCGTCGTGACTGTAACTTCCTTCCTGACACTTCACAAGGTCTTGAAGCCTTGATTGAGAAACCGACTGGTGGACGTGAGTGTAAACGTTATGCTCCGGGTGGATACATTAAAGACGGTAAAATCCCTATGGATCCTTGGGATGCTGAATATGTTTATGAATCTGACGGCAAAGCTTATGAAATCAAATCCTACGGTGCCGATAATGCCGAAGGCGGCGAAGGCGCAGATGCCGACCTCAGTTCAAAAGACATTTAATAAATTGATTTTCAATTCACAGCGAGGATTCTCACTTATTGAGATCCTCGTTGCACTTTTGCTCGCCTCCCTGGTCTTGATGTCCTTTCCTTCTAGTGATCAAACTGAAAAACATAGAAACCTCCAGTCGGCCGTGGCCGATATTGAACGGGCGATGGGATTTGCCTCAAATGAATCTATCTTGCGAAACACGGTCGTGCGCCTTCGCATCTCTTTTGAGAAAGACCCCATCGAATACAATGTGGAATATGGACCTCCAGGAAATATGCCTCTGCCTGACATGCAGGAGAAGACATCTAAATCTCTGGATGATGAAAAAGCAGAAACTGAAAAGATATCAAACCTTAATAAGCAGTTCACCAAAGTTGAGGAATTCGAAGAAATACGTCATGAGCTATCTTCTGATGTTCAGATCGTGGGGGTGGCCACAACGTTTCAGAAAAAAATTATGAGCGACGGAGAGGCCAGTATCTATTTTTATTCCACCGGGGAAAAAGATGGGGCCCTGATCTTTTTTGCTACCGATGATGAAACCGCTTATATAGAAGTTCAGCCGTTTTTAGCTGAATACCGGACAGTATTTGAGCCTATTAAGACTGAAAGCGTTGCTAAGAAGGAAGATATACTTCAAACTAAGATGGACGAGGTATATAAAGAGTGGATAAGTCATTAAATTCCCCTAAGCTAAAAATCCTATCCAGCGAAGGATTCTCACTCATTGAAGTGCTCATTGCTATTACCCTCTTTGCTTTTTT
>DLGL01000082.1:0-1588 GCA_002482685.1 Bacteriovoracaceae bacterium UBA7695
ACCGCTTTAACCAGGACTCTCTGGAGCTAGTTCACTGGATTCTTAAACGCCATAACTCGCCCAAAGCTATTTTGGACCTAGGCGCAGGCTCAGGTGTGATGGGTATAGAGTTGGCCCGCCAACTTAAGCCTCTTAAACTGGCACTCGTTGAAATGCAGGAAGAGTTCCGGATTCATTTAGAAAAAAATCTTTCTTATTTTGTACCTAATGAGGTTGCTGCCCAAATTTATATTCAGCGTTTCGGAGAGTTTCATCCTTCTCAGAGATACGATCTTGTGATCTGCAATCCACCATACTATTTACCCGGAAAAGGTGAGTTGCCGAAGAATCCTCAGAAGGCCATGGCACGAACGTTTATGATAGATAGCTGGGAGATCCTTTTAGTTCTTATCAGCAATACCCTCACGGATGATGGAAGGGGTTATGTGGTGCTAAAAAACGATGATCAGCTCTATAAAAAAATTGGTCTAGAATGTTCTCTGCAAAATCTCGGAGTGAAGAAAATCGATCAAGGGCCATTAATTTTTATTGAGTTATTTCGATTGAATAAAGATTGATATCATCGAGGCCCTGAGTTCAGGATCCTCTACATCATTAAAAAGTCTCTCCGCTTCAAGCTTAAGTAGTTTATAGGCAGGGCTTTGAGGGTGGAGCTTTGTGACCTTGGCAGCAAGCACTTCTTCCTTAACTTTTCTTTCCTCGAAAAAATTTTCCTGAGTCTGGAATGCGAGTTTTTTTATAATGGGTTTAAGATTGGGAAAGTGCTTAAAAATTGAAACTTTAAAAAGTTCAGATGACCAGTTGAGCTCATCTGAGTAGCTTGAGTGCTTGGTGATGATGAAAAGTGCTCCGTTCTGAATCTTTAAAGGCGAGGTTACTGCGGCCAGTTTCGCACCCACTATTTCGGGCCATTTTTTGATCAAATCCAGGAAGTCGAAGGTCTGAAAAACCGAGTGCATTTCATCGCGCTTGATGTCATGTGAATCAATCCGCTCTAAATCGCCGAAATTCTGTCTTTTAAAATCTAACTTTTTAAACATCGTGTAAGCACTAACCTAGCATGCTTAAATTGTCCATGGTATAGCTATATCATGCGATGGTTGCTGATATTTTTGTTTATAACTGGTTGTAGCGGTTACCGCTATTCTCAGCAGGATAATCCTCTTCTCCAATATGGAATTGAGAGTCTTTCTGTACCTATGTTTCACAACTACTCAAATCTTCCTAATGTTGCTCCTACATTCACCCGTGAAACTTACCGGCTTTTAACGAGCTATCCGAGTTTGAAGTTGAAAAGTGGCTACCATGAAGATACGGATGCTGTCCTGATTGGGATTCTGAAGTCTCCAGAAAAAATTACTGAAACCCTGGTTCCGAATAACCCCCGTCTGGCGCAAAATAGAGCAGAAAATGCGATCGGTGGGAAACGTCAAAATTTCTATATTCCAGGGTCAACGGACATAACACTTGCCTTACAAATCATTGTCATTAAAAAGCCTACTGATGAGGAGCTCACGCTTCTTAGATCAGGGTTAGGTGATAAAGTCCGACTCAATTCACGCATCATTTTTAATGAAACTATTCCTCT
>DLGL01000082.1:1609-7993 GCA_002482685.1 Bacteriovoracaceae bacterium UBA7695
CCCTCTAAGAGCTTCCTACACCCGGGAAATTTTTGATAACGAAGAAGTCAGTATCACCGCGACTCAGAATGCTGGTATTCAAAGAAAGATTATGAACTCACTATCTGAACAAGCCGCTATTTCCGTCAGGGATATGATTCTTTATGCATTCTAAATGGCAAATCTGGGATTTCTTTTCCTCATTTAAGCGCGACTACCTGGCCACTTTCAATGGTGTTCTCGCTTTAAATTCCTTCGATCCATTATGTCTCAAGATGATGAAAGATTTTCTTCAGCGGGGTGCTGAGGGAAGAGTGATTCACCATAAAATCGCTTCTGAGGTTTCAAAGAACTGGATCGAGGAAGAGTTTCAAACTCTGAGTCTATTTGGTGGGGCCGATTGTTTTTTCATTCATCAGGCCCAGGATCTTAAAGCTGACATCCTTGAAGTTTTAAATAAGCTTGAACTCACAGACCGTTTTCTTATTTTAAGCTATGAAGCAGATACTGCGGGCTGGAAAAAACTTATAAAAGACGGAGCGATCGCAACTCTTGTGATTGAGCCACCTCGTTTTTGGGAGCTTAGTAAGCTTCTGGATTTCACTTCTAGTTACCTGCGCCTGCCACTTTCTTATGAGGCCAAGGCCTGGATCCTTGACGCCTTAGAAAATAATCTCTCGGTGTTTTATAATACCTGTACCGTTTTGAAATTAAACTTTCCTGAAGCTAAAGAGATCTCGGTTCAGGATGTAAAAAGCCTGTTTACACTCGATAAGCTTGATCAGTTTGCCATGGCCTCACTTTTTACACGCAAGAAGTTTGGAGATTTTTATGACCGCCTGGTGGCCCTTGAGGGTGACTTCGATAAAATGCGTGGTTTTTTTAACTTTATGCAGTCCCATCTCATCAAGCTTGCTGATACCAGCTACCTTGCGGCCAAGCCCCGTCTCACTCAATATGATAAAGACCTTCAGAGCACGGCCAAACTTTGGCAGGCGGCAGAGATCACTTTAGAAATTGAACGTTTTAATCACTGGGAAGTTAAGTCTAAGAAGAAAGATGCGTTTCTTTGGAGTGAGCTTCGGCAGACCTATTTGCAGGTTATAAACAGGCAATAATTGATGTGCGGTTTCTGGGGGATTTGTATTTCTTAGGTGTTGCGCATCAACAAACAAAGCGTTTTATTAAAACACTTTGTTTATTGTCATCTCTTTCGCCTCTTCCTACAATTCAACTCATGTCAAAACTACAAAATGTTATCTTCGAAGAATATAACAAACTAAGAATTCAGTACCAGTCCTACTCTTTGAGATCTTTTGCTAGGAAGGCCGGCGTCTCCGTAGCGACTTTGTCTAATCTCAAATCTGGAAGAATACCTTTAACTAGAGATACAGCGGAAAGATGCCTTATTGGCCTTAATATACTTACCCCTGAAAATTACAAACTCCTTGGTCAACTTCCACGAAGAAGAAAATTCAAGGCCGACTTGAAAGTTTCAGAATCTGACGAAGTGATTGAAGTGATGACAGACGGGATATCTTTATCAATAGTGTCAATGTTAGAAGCTGATAATTTTCTTGGCACCATAGATAATCTTTCAAAAAAAATGCGACTTCAAAAGCGTGAGATAAATCGATCTATATCAAGTCTTAAAAGAATTGGCTTGGTGAAGGAGGAATCTCCCGGAATATTCATGAGTACAAAGGAAAAACTTTCAACACCAATTGATATACCCAATGGGCGCATTCGAAATTTTCATAGAATGGATCTTGAACGGGTTGCAAAAAGTTTAGATGAAGTACCTATTGATTGTCGTGACTCTGGGGCAATAACAGTTGTCACATCCCTTGAAAGGATTCAAGAGGCCAAGCAGCGAATCCGAGAGTTTCGTCGCTCACTTATCGATTTCTTAGAACAAGGAGAAAAGAAAGAAGTTTTCAGATTTATTACTCACCTCATACCACTATCTGACTTAAATATAAATCAAGGGGATTTAAAAAAATGAAATTTTTAATATTGCTATGTCTTTTTATGGCCACTGCTAGTTTTACAGTGATGGCCGGGAGTGAAGTCGGAAACGGCGGAGATGCAGATGAAGCCGAGTTTGCGATGATGACCGTCTCTGTTCACAGATTTTTAAGAGAGGATGAGGGAAGACTCTTCCCAGAGGTTTTAGTAACCTCTGAAAGTATTAACCTCGCTGAGACAAAATTTTTAGCAGTTACACACCCTTTGTTTGATAGAAACGGGAGGGAGAGGGATGCCCTTAATTATCGTGTAGAAAATCGAATTGAGTTTCAAAAAGCTAAGTGGTCCTCATTATCATCAAATGCTCAAAAAGTCGGCCTTGTTGCTCATGAGCTACTTGGACTTTTAGGAATAGAAATTGATAACTATTCAGTATCAAGTCGAATTGGCCCATTTGTCGAACAGATAGCAGGGATGGCATCTAGAATCAGTGCTTGGAAATTTGCTTCTTATCCAGAGCCATTACTTTTTTTNNTTAAGAGTAATTTGAAAAGATGTGCAAACGGTAATCTCAAGACTGGAACCTTGGCTTATCCGTATGATCTTATTGGTAAAAAGTTTCGATTTATTCTCCCTGAACTATCTGCCTTTTACTCAATGGATGGGAACTGTGAAGGTAGATTTCAGATTCAACCAAGTAAGCCGATGTATTCGGAAATCTCTAATTCTCTGGATGCAACAGTCTACAAAAAAGAAACAAAATCCTCAATTATAATTTCCGATAAAGACCAATCACTTCAGCTTGTATACGGTTCTTGGAAATTTCCGATACCCCTTCAGAGAGAAGTGTTTCATGCCGAAGGCGTGAGCTTTGATAAAAATCATCAAATTATTTTCGCAGATCTTTCGGTTGATTTTTCTCAATTCTATTTAATCGGGGGCAAAAAGGTTCTTCCTTACAATATTTGGTTTTATCCTGGGACCGCTCAGCCTTCTCAAATTGAAATAGGTTACGCAAGTGATAAACTTCTCCCTGTTCAGGATAGGCTTTTAAATTTTTATGAATTCATTTACCTTTCTACGGACGATGCAATTATTGGAGGTCATCTAGGTACTCAGAATTTTTGGATTGATCCTCTTAACGGCAAGAAGTATTCATTATTTTATAAAAAGGTGAAAATATCTGATTCTGGAGTTATGCAAAATGTTCATTTGACAGAACCGACTGATGGTCTTTTAGGTGGACTTCGTGTTCTTCAGCCTTCTAATCCAAAAGATTCTGATTTAGCGATTCAGAAATTTTGTGATAAGAAAGGTCTACGTTTTACTAAGAACGCAAGTCAGTTTAAATCTTCAGAGATTTTGTTCACCGGTTCGCAGTCTTTCTATGATTCAATTACGGATAGAGTTGTTCGCAGCACATCTGGATCTGAAACTATCTTAGAAAACATCAACTGTGGATTTTCAATTGATATCCCATTAGATCAAGTAGTAATTATCCCTGATTAGTTCTGATGGCTCCAAGGTAGATTTACTTCAACCCACATCTGCGGATGTGGGTTTTTATTTAATTTGAGAAATAGTCCTAATCTTAATATTTAGATTTATAGGACAAAATCGTCTAGAAACTAGACACCATGTTTGATCTGGTGTTCAACTGCTGGACAGCTGCCAGGTCCATACCCTCGATTTCCCATACCCATGCCATGGCAGCTTTATTGCTAATCCTTAGCTACAACCTGCTTTGGAGACCTATATGAAGGCCCTATTTCTCATCCTTTTGGTGTGCTCGTCTGCTTCTTATGCCCAGGAGCAGCTCGCCGTGAGGCTTAATGAGAAAGGGATCATGAAAATCCTTCTCATGGCAGTCAAATACAACACCAGCTCCAGTAGTAGCCGCACGGTGGTTATCCCCCAGGACGTCTACTCATTTACTATTAAGAAAAACCAACTTCTCTCTAATCCAATCGTTTCCGTAGTTAATGACATTAGTGATCTTAATCTTACAAAAGACCTTACATTCTACGTTCAGACTTCGAATCTTAGCGTTAATGCCAAGGTTGATCCTAAGAGCCTTAAAACGGCCATTTCAAATTCAAATCCAAATGGATTTGATGTGAAACTCTCATTAAATCTTTCATCTGTTTCTGCATCTGTTCCGATTATCAGTCTTTGTGAAGACCGTTTAAGAAATTCTAAGAAATGTGGTGCAGGTCTTAAAACGACTGTGACTTCACTGAAAATTAATACAAAAAATGCTCCGGTCTCGCTTGTCGCAAATATGCGCGTCAGTATTAAAAACAATATGGCGTCCGTGAAGGTTCTGTCTGTGAGTTCAAACATTGATTCTGAAAAGGGACCTGGTCTAGATATCAACTTCGCTTCATTAATCGTTCCTAGAATAACAATTGTGATTAATGATCAGGAAACCGAGCTTGATACTTCAAGACTAAAAAGTGAAATCCTAAAACGTAAATCATTTCTTGCCCGCAAGCTAATGGGCTTTGCTGGCGAGTTTATTACATCTGATCTGGCCGAGATGATTAACATTTATCTCGCCCGCACAAAGGTTCCTACTAGCTGGCAGGTTTTTGATCAGAATGATTTGAAGGCCGGCAATTTCAATGAGCTTAGTAGCACCCGCCCTAACTTTACAAATAGCTATTCTTTTCCAGTGACTGACCTCAACCGCATGACTATGGTTCGAGACAACACGTATGTCCGTCCACCGGTCATTATGAGCTCCAGAGCAGTTTGTGCTCCTGCGGGAGGATCGCAGGTTAAGGGTTTAAGTGCAGCGATGGAGCAACAAATCGCCACAATTATTCAGCGGGCCACTGTTACTTTAGGGATAAAATCCATCTCTACTCCACTTAATAAAGATATTCAACTCGCTGGTGCCATCTCAATGATGCTCAATGGGCAAAATATTCAGGTACAGAATCGCCTTAGTAACCGCACAGTAACGGCACTACCGAAACTAGATTTAAATCCTTTCAGGACTAAATACGATATGAGTCTGGCGATCTCTGAGCCGGTAGTAAATGGCGCTTTAAATGTTGTTAACCAAACCGGACTTTTTAAGCAGCTGTTTGAATCGGCGACTAAACTTCAGGGAGTGTCTTTAAAATCAGTGCAGATGCATTTTGCTAAGGATAAATCTCTTAAAGCAATTGCTAACATCGAGATTGACCTGCGAAAACTTAAAGCAAAAGACTGGTGGGAATCTATTATGAATATGTTTGCTGTTTATCTTGAGAGAAACAACAACAACAGTAAAATCTATTTCCCTCTGGAGATTTCAATTAATCCTGCAATCGTTAACAATAAAGGCAAGCACGAATTAAGCCTTTATGTGAGATCACCTTTTAACGGTGACACCCTTATTAACTCTTTTGGTTACCCTTCAAACTTTCCGAATCTTACAAAACAAGTAAGAGAGGGAATTACGAAACAACTCCAGGGAGCCCTGGTGTGTGCCACGAACAGAGCTTACACAGTCGATATTTCGAAATTTATGAGTCAGTCTGGGGTTGTGTTCAGTCCGAAATCAGTTTCGTTTGAACAAGGGGCCTTCATGCTCATTAATACCGACATCTCTGATATTAAATTTAATAGCAAGAACCCTTTCCAAAAGTAATATTATGAACAAGCTGCTAACACTGCTTCTTACTTTAAGTGTTCTATCAAGCTCTGTGATGGCCCAGGGGTTTAAATCTCCTGATATCCTGATCAATACAAAGCTAAAGGCCGATTGGTCTGGCATGTTAGTGAATAAACTCCGTCGACTCCTCGGCAATTATGGGTACGGAGATCCTTTCAGACAAAAATTTGATGCACCTATAACCGTTTATGAAGCTCAAATCGATAAATACCTAGATGATTCGGGTCGAAAACTTCTGACGGACTTGAGTAACCTTTTAGGAACAGATTTCATCAAGGCTAAGACCCAGGTTGTTGTGCACGGTCTGCGCTATGATGTAAGAGGTTTTAAAACAGACTTGAGGCTAGATGACGAAAGTAAGGGAGGCGTGACTATCGCGGCCGATTTCTCTGCTTCAAATGTAAAAGTCACCGCTGAAAAAGTGATCCTTTCTTTAATTGTCCCCGGAATTAAGTCTTTTCCAATTATTGATATTGAAGTTCTCAGTCCTTCAATCACAGCAACAGAAGATTCTTTGGTAAACTTTTTCTCCCTGATAAAAATGAAGGCGCAACCAGAAAAATATATCTTGGAACTTCTTCAGGCGGATTTTCAGAATATGGCCAAAGGAATGCTTAACAATGATAATGTGGCCTTGAACTTTAGTCGTGTGATTGTTCCTAAAATTAGTATGAGAGTTGGTAGCAAAGAAATTAAGTTTGACCAAAAGAAAATAGAAGACTTGATTTTTTCAAAAAAAGACGGAATCAAGAGTCTTTTATTAGCTCAGTTTT
>DLGL01000082.1:8017-8384 GCA_002482685.1 Bacteriovoracaceae bacterium UBA7695
ACAGGGAGTAGGATTCAAAAAAGTTCACTGGATTGATACAGTTGATGTTCAAACCAGACTGGATATTAAGTCATTTAAGAGCTTTGCCAATAAAGAGCATGTCCTGGCCCAGTTGGATGGGGACTTCTGTACTCAGGAGACATTTAAACGTCTAAGAGAAGACTGCGTGAATGCCCGTATCACTAAAGTTCCAAATTCAAGAATTAAATCAATAAACCACGATGCCTCACTCGACATTATTCGGGACTTAGTTGATGAAGGGGACGCTAATATCGTGGTTAGTATTTCTGAAGATTATGTTAACCGTCTGCTTGCTACCACTATGGATGCCGGGCTTTGGGATAAACTTCTTAAAGATGCCGGGGTT
>DLGL01000082.1:8398-9824 GCA_002482685.1 Bacteriovoracaceae bacterium UBA7695
GTTGTGATGGGGCCTCATAAACCCTTTATCCGTCTAGAAGATAAAGGCAGCCAGTATGGAACTCTCTACCTCGACATGATCTATCCCGTTAAGAGTGCCGAGCGACTTGCTCTAGGTGCTAAAGAGGTCCGCTTTATTCTTGCAATGAAAGTGGGTCTTATCATTAAGAATGACAAACGAACGCCGATCTTTTCAATTAACATTGCTGAAATTGATACCTCCGATGACACACTTATTTATGGGAAACCTGAACTTGGTCTTGTGAGTGGCATTCAAAAACTACGATTTAAAAAGAAAGTACTAGAACGAGTAAGGGCAGAGCTAAAAGATTTTCTATTTACCGAAGTACTGGCACTTCCGTACAGACCCCTGGGTGGACTTGATCTTGATAAAGTTGATTTCGTATCAGATGGCCAGGGCCGGATGAACGCCCTCATCCTGCTCAAGGCAGATGAAAACTTTATTAAAAAAATGCGTAAATAGAACCTAGTTTGTCTCAGAATAATCGAGGGGATGTCTTGCAAAATTTTTTGCGGCGGTGATCATCTCTCTGAGACTTATTCCAGCAACGTAGTTTCCAAAGATGGCGAGATTGGGTTCATTGCCGACCAGTTGATGAAGCTTCTTGACTGCCAGATAGAGCTGCAGATCATAAATAGGAAGCGCCTTGTCCCAATGGGTTGTTTCAATATGATCGACTTCATCTTTTGAAATCTCAGGATTCATCAGAGAAAGATCTGCTAAGACTTCTTCATTGGTAATTTTTTTAGGACTTATTAATGTGTAAGATGAAACGTTCTGATTGTTTCCAGGAAAGATCGCCTTATTATTAATCACACCAATAGAGTGATAACCACTCCCAAGTGGAATAAGCACCCCGAAAGATTTAGCGAGGCTTTTAATCTCCCGCTTAACAAAAACAGTCGAGCTGCTTAAAGTGCGGTATTGAATGCGCCCAAGCTCTGCACTTACTGCTGGTCTGACTTCTTTCAGGAGTTCTGAGGCGTTGATGGCATCCGTGCATACAATGGTATTGCCTTTAACTCTAAAATTTTCTTTGTAGTTGAGTTTGATGTCATGACGAAGAATTTCCGCCAGACGGTTAATCAGTGTCTGCATGCCCCCATCAAAAGTAACCGAACCAGATAATTCCAGTTTCGGCTGGGCCTTCTGATTATTGATCATTAATTTTATAAACGACCAGTAGGAGTCAAACTGAGCTTTTTTCCCAACTTGGGGAAAAATGGATTTAAAGTGTAATTGATCTGCCGTACTGGCATAGAGTCCGCCCAGAGCAGGAGAAAGGTAGTCCTGGATATTCTCCTGACCGAGAAGAGGTCTGAAAAAATCTGCAACGGTAAGGCCATCTGAAACAAGAGGCGGCTTTTTATAAACATTGGTCGCAATTTTAGAAAAAAGATTTAGC
>DLGL01000082.1:9855-22267 GCA_002482685.1 Bacteriovoracaceae bacterium UBA7695
TTAGCTGAAAGGGATTTTTTGGCTTTCCATTAACCATTAACAAACGGCGAAGTTTTTTAGCTGCGGGCATCGGCTCCAGTTTTAATTCGCGTAGTAATTCCAATCCGTCCTGATTAAGAAAAAGCGCATTCGGTCCTGTTTCGACCAGACCGCCATGAGTTTTTTTTGTCTGAATTTTTCCACCGACACGATTTGATTTTTCGTAAATAGTGATGCGGTAACCCTGGTCTTTTAAAAAGTAGCCCAGGATCAGCCCGGAAAAACCCGCTCCCCAGATGGTTACGTGTCTATCTTCAGGATTGATTTTTCCAATGATTCTTTTCATGAATTAGTTGTTCTTTAAAAATTCCTGAAGTTCGCCATTCTTAAACATTTCAGTGATCACATCATTTCCACCAATAAGCTGACCCTTGATGTAGAGCTGAGGGTAAGTAGGCCAGTTTGAATATTCCTTGAGACCCTGACGAATTTCCGGATCATTAAGGATATTAAAAGTACTAAATGAAACACCGAGGTTTTTGAGGATGGCCACTGAGTTGGCAGAAAATCCACACTGGGGCATTTCTGCATTGCCCTTCATGAACAGAACGACTTTAGAACTATTCAGAAGTGTTTTAATTTGGTCATTCAGTTCAGCTGTTTTGTTTTCAGCGGTGATTTCTTTGATTTCTGAGTTGATGATATTAAATGAGCTCATCGTCTTATCCTTTGTTGGCCGAAGCGAACTTGGCCTTGGTGAAGGTTTCTAGTTTGACCGCATGGATGCGGGATTTTAATTCGTCTTTTAAAAGTGTCATTAAAAGCTGGTGTTGTTGGAAAAGCATTTTCCCTTCAAAAGCATCAGAAACGACTCTGATTGCCAGATGGTCTTTTGTTCCTGTCATATCTTCAACCCAAACTTGCGCATCCGGAAGTCCTGCTTTGATAATATTTTCTACAAATTCAAAATCATTCTTCATATTATTCCTTAGGGACTACTGCCCAAAAGCTTGTGACAAAAGTGAGGATCCTCATCATGTAAGTAGTCCACCCTAAAGTCTTGTGACGTTTACGGATTTCCACTTCACCTTTAAGAAACTTTCTTCCGGTATAGATCATAAAACCGTAGAGTACGACAGTAGTGACCGCAATGGTGACATGAATATTCAAAAGAAGAGCGTTTGAGAGTGCTTTAGAAGCTTTCAAAATAGCAGACCGACTAAGTTCTACCTGGAGAATAATCAGGATGTCCCAAATGATTGCCACACTCATGATTTTTACATGCAAATTACGGCGACGACGGAAATAAATCCCTGCAGTCAGCAGTAAAACGATGCAGAGTGATTGACCTTGCATCAACCAAGTTTCCATTTATCCTCTTTGAAAAAAGCAATTTAATGCAAGCTAGCATAATTGACGAAAGTCTGCACTTTAAATTATGGTAGTTCCTTCTATAGCACTTCGCATAAAGGACAATACTCATGGCGCTTGGCCTCTGGTCGGTGATTGATATTGAAACAACGGGAATTAGCCCTGCAACTGACGAGATCATCGATCTCGGTTTCCTGCAATTTGAAGGGACTAAACTTGTTCGCACCTATTCTTCACTTGTGCGTTGTGAAAATCCCGTTTCCTCTTTTATCACCAAGCTCACAGGCATCACTAATGAATTGCTCAAAAAAGCACCGATGTGGTCAACAGTTGAAACAGATCTTCTGGAGCTTGAGGGTCACTCACTGCTTGCTCATAATGCTAATTTTGAAGAGAGTTTCTTAAAGCGTTATTTTGACAGAATTCCCCAGAAGGGAAGGCGTGAGAGCTACCAGGACTCGATGTTCTACCTGGCCCTCCTTTTTCCTGAAGCTCAAGCGATGAACCTTGAGTACTTCATCAATCTTTTAGGGATTGCCGAGAAGGAAGAGCATAGAGGTTTGGCCGATTCAAGAGACTTGTTGAAAACGATTCTGGTTTCGACCTTTCTGACATACAAGGACCGTGAGCTGCGGATGAAACTCACGGAAGTTTTTCAGGAACTACCAGATGAATTTTGGTATAAGAACTTTTTTGGACTCACTCCAGCTGAGCTAGCTGAAATAGGAGCTCAGATAGACTTTGATGTCGAAGCTGTCTCTAAGCAGTACCTGCTTATGAATAAAGCTGAAGCCTTGAGAGAAAAAGTTGATTTAAAATTTAATAAAAATTTTTCAGGTCAGAATATCCAGAATATTCTGCGAGCCGAGTCTGATATAAATCAGATCCTTCCTCATTACAAATACCGCGCTTCTCAGGAGGCACTCGCACTCAGAGTAGGACAAGCTTTTAAAAATAAAGTCCATGCTCTCATCCAGGCCCCCACGGGCACTGGAAAGACTATGGGCTACCTTTTGCCCTCAGTTCTCTTTTCAATGACCGAAAAAGAAACCTGCCTGGTTGCAACGGGAACTAAAACTCTACAAGATCAGGCCCTCGCCAAAGATGTTCCTCAGATGAAGCGTCTTCTTAACCTTGGGGATGAAACAAAAGTTATCCGCTTAGTGGGGTCGAGCAATCATTTATGTGAATTAATTTTTAGAGAAGAAGAAGCTCCTGCCACTTTTCTTCAGTCCTGGGGCGAGAGTTTTTCAAAAGCTTATTTTGAAATGATATTTTTTTATAATTCCCGGGCACCTTATGAAAAAAAGCTCAACCGGGAGCAGATTCCTTATTTTCTCAAGAAACTCACTCCTGAGCTCGCTGAAAAAGAAGCCGCTCTGGCGGTGGACTACCGTGCCTGTGCCGGACAAAACTGTCCGTTTGTTGAACAGTGCAGTTACATGCAGGGACTTCGTGAGGCAAAAGAAGCACAGCTCATTATTGGGAACCACGCCCTGATGCTTAACTGGCCCAGGTCTCTTCCTCGTCCTCAGTATATTGTTGTTGATGAGGCCCATCGGTTAGAAGGGGAGGCAACTAAGGCTTACTCAATTGAAGTGACTCACGATCAGATTGAGTCGTTTCAGAAAAATTTTCCACAAGGGATGGGGGCCTTAATCTATCTTCTCTCAAATATGGAAGATCAATTTAAAGTCGATGATACAATACAGAGAATCCGACAGGAGACTCAGTTCAATACCCGCATGATGAAAGATCACGCCGATACAATGCCGGGAGTGATCGAAGCCTATTTTAAAAAGCTTCCTAACTACAGCCCCGCCTATAGTAATGAGCTTCCGATGCCTAAAAAAGCTGAGCTTAAAGATCCTTTGGCGGCGGCCATCGTAAACCATATGGAGAGCCTTCAGTTTATCCTGAATAGTCTCTATGAGCTCTTCATGCCCTTCATGTCACGATGGGAAGTAAAAGATTTTAAGAATGAACCACAGAAACTTAAGGCCTGGGCGGTCTTTGAGAAAAACTTTGGCGTCCTTGAAAAACTATCGGCTTCTTTTAAGCATTACCTGGAAATGCCTAATGACTGGTCAACGATTTTAAAATTTTCAGAAAATGAAAACTACACTCTTGAATCTTCACCGATTGATGTTGGTAAAAGAATTCATGATGAACTTTTGATGATGAGCTCTTCGGTGGTTTTCACGTCCGCAACTCTAGGCAATGCTTCGGGCGATGCCGGGGTTCAGGGTGTGGAGTGGATGACAGGATACACCTATCTTGCATCAGATAAGCGCTTCAAGACGGGTCTTTTTTTAGATGCCGTTTATGATTATAAAAACAAATCAAAAGTTTTTCTAAGTGCTGATACCCGGAACATCTCGGACCCTATGTTTGTACCGGATGTGATGAAACATGTTAATCCACTCATCTATAAGATGGGAGGCAGAACTCTGCTTCTCTTCTCTTCAAGGCTACGTTTTGAAGCGGCCACGGATATCTTGTTAAAAGAGTTTGAGGGGAAAATTCCGGTCTACGTTCAGGGTCTGGGAAAAAATGTTGTGGAAGAGTTTAAACGTGAAGAAGCGGCTATCCTAATCGGGATGGAGAGTTTTGGAGAGGGGATTGATATTCCCGGAGAAAAATTACAGTTTATCGTTGTGGATAAAATTCCAGATGTGAGACAGGATCTCGTCATCCAGAAACGCCGGGATTTTTTTGAATTTAAGTTTGGAAATGAATTTAACGATTATTTCCTGGCCCATAGAACCCGATCACTTCACCAAAAGTTTGGTCGCTTGCTACGCTCGGAAAATGATCCCGGTGCGATTCTTTTAATCGATAATAGGGTTAAACGCTGGAAGGGTGGAACTCTGCGGACTTTCCAAAAATTAATGGAACCATATCAGATCGTTTCGGCCCCTCTGGAAGAGGCGTGTCAAAAGATCGCTGACTACTTCAAGGTCTGAGTCTAATTGTTCTTCTTAAGGTTCTTTATCACAATTTTCTGATCACCCTGAATCATCTGATAGGGAATGCCGTAATGTTTACTCACAAAAAATTCAACGGGCGATTCTGTCGCAGCTGACGATGCATCATATTCATAGAGACACAGATGGCTGGCCGATAAAGGCGCATTGTTGAGTTTAAAATCGGCCAACTCACGCGTTTTATATTCAGCGAAGACGACTTTTTCTTCCGGGGCCCTTTCGTAGTCCCAATCGTTAGTTGATCCCAGAAACGTCACAGGTGTGCGTCCTGTGGGGTCAAATTTACGAGTCAGTGAAAAGATGGCAGACGTTGCAAAGGCCGGAGAGGTGAGATAGTGCTTAGCGCTAAAACTTTTTTTGAAATCCTGCGTCGCTTTTGAGTTTTGGAATGTATACAAAAGTTCCTGAGCCGTCAGGTCAACTTTGAACGTTTCCTGCGCATAACGGTTTCCCAGTGATTTCTCAATCCGGACAAAAACCGGATGAAACTGTGGGTTCATTTCATAACGAACGATCACTTTAAGGAATTCCCCGGTTTCAATCCGGGACAAAATCTCAGAGTAAATGTGGTATGTTTGGTTATCCAGAAAATGAACGAGTTTAAAATTCTCCTGGGAGTAATTTAAATCTTTCTCGTAATACAGGTACGAGCCTTCCAAAAGTATTTCAGCTTGAGTGGACATCCCATAACGTTAACTGCACTCAGACCCCCCTGCCAAGAGTTTGGACGATGTGTTAACCAATTTTGTTAGTCTTCGACAAAACTTCAGTTTGCCCTATCAAACTCCTTGGATTTCTTTGAGATAACGTTGAGTTTGTGAATTCTGGATGATAGATTTTAGGCATTAATTTTTTCCCAGGGTGTTTATGTCTCTTCCAATCGAAGGTTCATTAAATTATTTGTCGATTCTCATTTTGATAATCATCGCACTGATTGTGACTTCCGCAGTTGTTCTCATCAACAAGTTGTTGGGTAAAAGTGCGGAGGCTTCGACTTCTAAAAAGTTTGAGACTTACGAAAGTGGTGTGAAGGCGGTGGGAGATGCTCACCAACAATTTTCTGTTCGTTATTATCTCATCGGAATTATCTTCCTCATTTTTGATGTGGAAGTTGTCTTCATGTATCCATGGACGTTGGTCTATCATAATTATTTAAAATCTGGTCCGCTCATCCTTTTGGAAGTGGGCCTATTCTTTGTCTTGCTCTTAGGTGGATATCTCTACCTACGCCTCCGTGGCGCTTTGAGCTGGGATTAAGGGGGAAATATGTCTAAAGACGGAAGCTCAATTTTTTATCCGACACTCCTTTCTGAAGCTGCTAAATGGGCCCAGAAAAACTCACTCTGGCCGATGCCATTTGGTACCTCTTGTTGTGGTATTGAAATGATGTCGACTATTTCCTCGACTTACGATCTTTCAAGATTCGGAGCCGAGGTTGTGCGTTTTTCTCCTCGTCAGGCAGACATGCTCATTGTGGCCGGAACGATCACAACTAAAATGGCGCCAGTTCTTCGTGCCATTTATGATCAGATGCTTGAGCCTAAGTGGGTTATTGCCATGGGAGCTTGCTCTTCTTCAGGTGGGATCTTTGATACCTATTCAGTCCTTCAGGGGATTGATGAGATTATGCCTGTGGATGTTTATGTTCCTGGTTGTCCGCCGATTCCGGAAGGACTTATCTATTCAATCTTGCATCTTCAGAAAAAGATCGCCAATGGTGAGGACAGAAAGCCAGCGGAACGTCCGACACAAGACGATGCGATGAATGCTATGAGCTACCGCAAAGGTGTGGGCTACGACATAAAAGCAAATTTCGTTGTCACTCCTGATCATATCAATGAGTACAAAGAGAATTCTCAAATTAAAATTCCGGTGCAAAAATAATGAATAAAACAATTTCTTTTTCTAGCAACGCTAAATTTTTGGAAACTCAGTCCAACTTGTATACGCGCTTAACTGAGAAATATGCCCTTGATAGAAAACTTGAAACTGACAAACTCAATGAGCCGGTTCTTTGGGCAAAAAATCCTGAAGATGCAAAAATGCTGGTTAAAGCCTTTATGGTGGATGAGTCGACTAAGGTTGATTTCCTTTCAGATTTAACGGCTTACGATAATGAGGATGGAGAAGATGGTGAAGGCCGCTTTGTTCTGGTCTATCAGCTTTATTCGATCACTCTTCACACTCGAATCCGTATCAAATGCCTTTTAGGCCTCACTCAGCAGGCGCAATCACTGGTTGATCTCTTTAGTGCGGCCAATTGGCTTGAGCGTGAAGTCTATGACATGTACGGAATTACATTTGCTAATCACCCCAATCTTCGCCGAATTTTGATGGATGAGCGTTTTTCTGGTTTCCCTCTTCGTAAAGAATACCCAATCAAACAGCGTGAGCCGTTCAGAGATAATATTGATTTCCACTTAGGGGCCAATCCGCTTCAAGTTGAAAACACTATTGTTGAAGGCACTCCTGAAGGTGAGAAGTAATATGTCAGTAAAAGATTTAGAAAAAGACGTTCATACACTGAATGATTTTTACAACCCAAACGTTCTCATCAACTTAGGTCCCCATCACCCGGCCATGCACGGAACTTTACGGGTCATGTGTCGTATTAATGGTGAAACCATCGAAGACGCAACTTGTGAGATTGGCTACCTTCACCGTGCTATTGAGAAGCTGGGTGAAGATAAAACTTATCACCAGTGGATGGTCTACACCGATCGATTAAACTACTGCTCAGCACTTAACAACAACATTGCTTACGCTATGGCAGTTGAAAATATAATGAGCATTTCTCCTACGGAGCGCTGTCAGTATATTCGAGTGATCTGTATGGAGCTCTCACGCATCATCGATCACATCGTCTGTATTGCGGCCAATGCCCTTGATGTAGGTGCCATGACGGTCTTTTTTCTCCTTGTTCACTGGCGTGAGCAGGCCTACACCATGATCGAATCAATGTGTGGAATGAGGCTGACAACAACTTATGCCCGTATCGGTGGTATGAGCTACGATCTTCCAGATAATTTTACTGAACGACTTTGGAAGTTTTGTGATGAGATTCCTGCTGCAATTGATGAAGTTGAGCAGCTTTTAAACTCCAACAGAATCTGGATAGACCGTACTAAAGGAGTAGGGGTTATCAATAAAGAAGACGCCCTTAATTATTCCGTCACAGGTGTTTGTCTTCGGGCCGCAGGAGTTGATCACGACCTGCGCCGGGATCGTCCTTATTATATGTACCCGGAGCTGGATTTTGATGTCGTTGTTGGAAGCAATGGCGATGTTTATGACAGATACCTCATCCGTATGGAAGAGATGAGACAGTCAGTTAAAATCTTAAAACAACTTAATAAAAAAATTCCTAGTGGGCCGTTATGGGTTAACGATAAGCGCGTTCAAATCCCTGAAAAGTTGGACGTGTACACAAAAATGGAAGTTCTTATCCATCACTTTAAAATCTTCATGGAAGGAATTGATGTTCCTAAAGGCGAAGCATTCTCATGTGTGGAAGGTCCTAATGGAGAACTTGGTTTTTACATCGTAAGTCGTGGCGGACCTAAAGCGTGGAGAATGAGAGTGAAATCTCCTTCGTTCATGAACTTCCAGGCGTTTTAGAAAACAGTGAAGGGTGGGAAAATTCCTGATGCCATCGCGCATCTGGGAAGTATCAACATCATCGCTGGTGAACTAGACAGATAATTTAAGAGAGAGCATATATGGCCTTATCACAACAAATTCAAAATACGATTAACGGGATCCGTGGAAATTTTCCGACGACTCAAGCGTTACTCATTCCCCTTCTTCATGAAATTCAGGAAGAGCAGAATTGGGTCTCGATTGAATCGATGAAAGATGCTGCTGAATTCCTGGAACTTCCGCTTTCTAAAGTAAGAGAAGTGGCTTCTTTTTATACGATGTTCAAACTTGAACCGATTGGTAAAGTGGACCTTCAGTTCTGTGTGAACATCTCTTGCTGGCTCAACGGGGCTGAAAAGCTTGTTGCCTGCGCTGAAAAGCGCCTAGGCGTGAGCCGTGGAGAGACAACAAAAGACGGCAAATACACCATCTCAGAAGTTGAATGCCTGGCCGCTTGCGGAACAGCTCCCGTTGTTCAAATTAACCAAGATTATTACGAAAATATTGATGTGCCGAAACTGAATGAGCTTCTTGATCAGGCGGAAAAAGATCTCGCAAGCAACAGGCCGGTTGGCAAAAGCACTCAAGTGCCAGGAGTTTGGCCATGAAAACAGCTGCCGAATATGTTGAGCAAGTTCTCACAAAACATGTAAATGAACCTAACTGTCATACACTTGATTACTATGTAAAAAATGACAAAGGTTACGAAGCCCTTAAAAAAGCTCTGGCCATGAAGCCGGCCGACATCGTGGAAGAAGTAAAAAAATCAAATCTTCGTGGTCGTGGTGGTGCAGGATTTCCTACCGGGATGAAATGGTCTTTCATGCCTGCAGATCCTAAAGATGCTAACGGCAATCCAAAACCAAAGTATATGGTTTGCAATGCTGATGAAGGTGAGCCGGGGACATTCAAAGATCGTCTGATCATGACAAAGACGCCTCATAAAATGATTGAGGGAATGATTATTGCTTGTCACGCGATCAACTCAAATAAAGGGTTTATCTATATTCGTGGAGAGTTTCATAAAGAAACTCGTATCGTCCAAAAGGCCATCGATGAAGCAAAAGCGGCTGGCTACCTTGGAAAAAATATCATGGGCACAGGATATGAATGTGACCTTGTGGTTTACAAAGGTGCGGGCGCTTATATTTGCGGTGAAGAAACTGCACTTCTAAACTCACTTGAAGGAAAACGGGGAGAGCCAAGGCTTAAGCCACCTTTCCCGGCCCAGGTTGGTGCCTACGGTATGCCTTCATGTGTAAATAACGTTGAAACATTCGCAGCCGTTCCTTACATCATGACTGAAGGTGCTGAGAAGTACGCTTCACTCGGGATTGAGAAAGCAGGCGGAACTCGTCTTTATGGTGTTTCTGGTCATGTTAATAAGCCAGGTGTTTACGAGCTTCCGATGACCATGACTTTGAGAGAAGTTATTGAAGTGGCCGGTGGTGTTCGCACAGGCCATCAGATCAAAGCCGTGATTCCTGGTGGAGCGTCTTGTCCGATGCTTCGTGCTGATGAAATTGATGTCAAAATGGATTACGACTCTCTGGCGAAAGCGGGAACGATGTCGGGTTCTGGTGGCGTGATTGTTTTAGATGAAACAGTAAATATTGTAGAAGCTACTTACGTTCTCCTTAAATTTTATGAACATGAATCATGTGGTCAATGTTCTCAGTGCCGCGAAGGCTCTCACTGGTTAGCGAGAATGTTTAAGCGCATTCTTGACGGCGGTGGAACAACTGATGATCTGGATTACATTGCAAAAATCTGCGGAAATATGGCCGGTCAAACGATCTGTGCTTTCGCTGATGCTGTGACTGGCCCAGCTCTTTCATCGGTAAGAAAATTCAGATCAGAGTTCGAAGACCTAATTAGAAACGGCGGGCTTCACGGCAAGAAAGCCATTGCTCATACAGCTGCTAAAGAAGGTGCCCATGTCTAATATTGTTGACCCTAATCATGTATATGATGTGAAGAAGGCCAAGGTTGATCTGAACTATGCTTCAGCTTTAAAGCCTGTTCACTCTGACCCAAACCCGGAAGTGAAACCACTTCCTAAAGTAACTATCGATGGCAAGAGCTATGAGTTTAAGCCTGGTGATACGATTATGCAGGTGGCGGAAAGGTACAAAATTCACGAAGAGATTCCAAGATACTGCTACCACCCGGGAATGCCGATCGCTGGTACTTGTCGTATGTGTACAGTAGAAGTTGAAAAAGCTCCAAAGCTTATGACTTCATGTTCAACTCCGGCCGGTGACGGCATGGTTGTGCACACTCGTTCTGAAAAGGTTCTCAAGTCACGAACAGGTGTTACTGATTTCCTTTTAACTAACCACCCTCTTGATTGTCCGGTGTGTGATAAAGCTGGGGAGTGTGAACTTCAGGATTATACTTTTGAGTACGGTCCATCGAAGTCAAACTTCAAAGAAGAGAAGCGTGTTTACGATAATGCGACAACAAAGAAGCTCTCTTCTTTGGTGACATTGAATATGAACCGCTGTGTTCACTGTGAAAGATGTGTCCGCTTCACGGACGATATTACTAAAACAAATGATCTCGTGATGGTGAACCGCGGATGGCATAAAGAACTTGAGACAACCACACCGGAAGGTTTGACTTCTGAGTACCAGGGTAACCTGACAGATTTCTGTCCGGTAGGAGCTCTGACATGGAATGATTTCCGTTTCCAAAAACGTGCGTGGTTTTTAACCCGTAAAGCTTCAATCTGTGATGGTTGCTCAAAAAACTGTAATATTGAAGCCCACTCAGATCAGGATGTTATTTACCGGAATGTCCCGGCGTTTAATGAAATGGTGAACGGTCACTGGATGTGCGATAAAGGTCGTAATCTTTATCAGTATTATATGGATCCAATGCGTGTGACTTCTCACATGATGAGACAAAACGATAAAATGCATTCAGTTTCGGTTGAGGCGATTGTTGCTCATGTTAATGCAGAATTAAAAGCAGCTAACTCTGTTCAGGTTATTATCGGAACAGATGCGACTCGTGAAGAAGCTGATCTTCTTAAAAATAAATTCCCATCTCTCATTGGTAATAAAGTATCTGTTTCGTACCATAACGGAACAAACGGTGTTGTGACTTCTGCAGATGATGTGAAGCTTGATCATCTTCTTAAGATGAAAGATCAGACTCCAAATACTAAGGGTGTTGAAGAGCAGGGTCTGACTCCGCTTGCCAATGGTGAAATCACAGCAGAGATCGCGGTTCTTTTCAGAAATGGCCGCGCTGGCATTCCTAAAATGAAGCCAGACCAAAAACTGGTTCTCTGGGGTGTCTGGCATCAGCATGAAATTCAAAAACTTCCTTCAAAAAATATCGTAGGTGTAATCGCAGGATTAGCTACAGTTGAAAAAGAAGGAAGCTTTAAAAACGTGGATGGTATAGTTCAGAAATTTCACCCTGCGATTATTCACAGAGGTGGGGCCATGAATGCTCACCACGTAGTTGGTCTTTGGAAGTCATTAACTTAAGCTTAGGTGTTTATGGAAAGTACGTTAATTTTTGATCTGACGATGATGATGGCGAAGATCGTAGTGATCCTTCTCTGCACTTTGGGTGTGGTTCCTTTCATTGTATGGTTTGAGCGTCGTGGTGCTGCCTGGATGCAGAGACGTGTTGGACCAAACCGTGTTGGACCCTTTGGACTTCTTCAGCCGCTGGCCGATGTTGTGAAGTTCATGTTCAAAGAAACTTTTGTCCCTAAAGAGGCAAATAAGTTTTATTACCTGATGGCGCCAATTATCGCTTTGATTGCCCCACTATGCGCTCTGGCAGTTATCCCTTTCGGAAGTAATGTGATCATCAATGGTCAGAAAGTTCTTCTGCAAGTGGCACAAATGGATACTGGAATAATCTTCATCCTCGCTTTTGCAGGACTTGAAGTTTATCCACTCATCCTCGCTGGTTGGGCCAGTAAGAATAAGTATTCTGTTCTGGGTGCACTCCGAGGTTCGAGTCAGATTGTTTCTTATGAAATCTCAATGGGTCTCTCCCTCCTTTCAATGCTCATCGTTTTCGGAAGTTTTAATCCCTATGATATGGTTCATTGGCAAAGCGAAAGCCTTTTTGGTTTTCTTCCTCGCTGGGGAGCTTTTGTGAACCCGTTCGGGGCCCTGGTTTTTTGGATCGCTACTTTTGCTGAAACCAATCGTCTTCCGTTTGACTTACCTGAAGGGGAGTCTGAGCTTGTTGCGGGCTACCACGTTGAGTATGGTGGGATGAGGTTTGCTGCTTTTTTTATGGCAGAGTATGTTGCCATGATTATGGCCTGCGCCCTTTTGGTCACACTTTACTTCGGAGGTTTTGGTCTTCTGCCTGGTCTTCACTTACCTATTCAGATGATAGTAGATTTCTTTCAGTTCACAGAAGTTGGTGCTCAAAACACTGTGGCCTTCTTTGAATTTGCT
>DLGL01000082.1:22319-33678 GCA_002482685.1 Bacteriovoracaceae bacterium UBA7695
AAGGTCTCTTTCTTTATGTTCGTCATGGTCTGGATCCGTTGGACGCTTCCACGTTTCCGTTTTGATCAGTTGATGGATTTGGGATGGAAAATCTTGTTTCCGCTTTCATTAATTAACCTTGTGGTAGTAACTGTCGCAGTTTACTACTTCAATTCTTAAGAGGTCCTGTATGGGAACTATTAATATTTCAAAAAAATATACGGCCAAGCAAAAGTCTTATATTCCGGCCATCCTTGTAGGGATGAGAATTACGCTTAAGCGTTTCATTAAAGGTTTCTTTTTTAGGCAGCATGACACCATCATGTATCCGGAAGAAAAAAGAAAATATTCAGACCGCTTTCGCGGTATGCATTTTATCTCTGTTGATCCCAATAAAACGGAAAACTGTACCGCTTGTTATCTTTGCGAAACGATTTGCCCAGCCGAGTGTATCCACATCGTAGCTGACGAAAGAGAAGAAGCAGAGAATCCATACGGAGTTAAAAAAGAAAAAAAACCTGTGAGTTTTGATATCGATGCTCTTCGCTGCTGCTTTTGCGGTTTCTGTGAGGAAGCTTGTCCGAAGGATGCAATTAAACTATCCGGCAACTATGAACTCGCTGTTTCTTCACGTGAGGAAGCCATCTACGATCTTGATCACCTTAAGCGTGATATGAACGGGAGAAATGAAAAATGAGTGTTGTAATCGTAATCCTCTGCGCGATTGCCGCAGTCCTTGCCGTCACGATGCTTTTTGCCAAGAGTCCCATCACTTCAGCTTTGAGTTTGTTAGGGATTTTGATTCTAACTGCTGCAATCTACGGCTTGATTGGTGAGCATATGGTGGCCACAATTCAATTGATTGTTTATGCCGGTGCTATCATGGTTCTTTTTATATTCTCGATCATGCTGCTTAATTTAAACAATGCTAACGATGATTACAAGAGAACGCCGGCCATCTTTGCCGGTTCTATTGTCATGGGATTGGGAATTTTCGGTTTTATCGCCTATGGGATTAAGCAGTTTTATGCACAGGATGCTGCTGGACGGACGCTAGGATTTTTTAGTCCGGAAGTCATTACTTATTTGGGTGGAAACTCAAAAGTTGTCTCTCACGCTTTATTTTCTCAATTCTACGTTTCATTCGAAGTTATATCTCTGGCACTTCTGGTTGCGATTGTTGGTGCCGTAGTTCTAGCTAAGAGAAAGGTTGATTAAGGTTAAATATGAATAATGAAATGTTGATACAATTACTGGCCGCTTTTTTATTCGTCATGGGAATGCTGATTGTCTCCCTTCGTCGGGACACTATTATGATTCTTATGGGAATTGAGCTTATGCTGAATGCAGCTAATCTCTCGATGGTGGCTTTCTCAAAAGCCTCCCACATGATTGAAGGCCAGGTTCAGGTTTTTTTCATCATCACAATAGCCGCCGCTGAGTCAGCAATCGGGCTCTCTATTCTGGTGAATCTTTACCGTAACTTTGGTTCAGTCAAAACTCAAAGTGCCACTACTCTTAAAGGATAAGCCTCGTGGAAACAATGCAATCAACTCTGCCTGCTCTGATTTTAATTTCTCCATTAGTGGGATTTTTCATCAACGCTGTAGTTTTACCTCTTGTCCTGAAAGGTTTTGCTAAAACACCTGCTAATACTGCGGGTGGGGTGGCCACAGCCTTTATCGGCTTCAGTTTTATCCTCTCCGTCATTGCTTTCAGCAAACTGGTTGGATCTGACTCTGCTGAACCTTCACTCGTGATTAACTGCTTTGAATGGTTTAACTTCGGCGGACTTAATATTCCCTTTGAGCTTCGGATTGATAAGCTCTCAGGAATTCTTGTGATGATTATTTCAGGAATTGGAACTTTGATTCACTTGTATTCAACAAGCTACATGCATGATGATGAGTGTGTTGGGCGCTACTTTTCTTACTTAAATCTTTTTTGCTTTAATATGCTTCTTTTAGTTATGGGTAACAACCTTCCGCTTCTTTTCTTCGGATGGGAAGGCGTAGGTCTCTGTTCATATCTTTTGATTGGTTTTTGGTACACAGATACAGTTAAGGCCAATGCTGGAAAAAAAGCTTTTATAGTGAACCGTATTGGGGATCTAGGATTTCTGATCGGGATGTTTCTTCTTTTCCGTGAACTTGGAACTCTGAATCTCCCGGAAATTAATATGCTTCTTAAAAACCCGGATGTAGTGGCCAAGCTCATGCCTTCTGTGACTTTGATCTGTCTTTCACTTTTTGTTGGAGCTACCGGAAAATCGGCCCAGCTACCACTTTATGTCTGGCTTCCGGATGCCATGAGTGGTCCAACTCCGGTATCAGCTCTCATCCACGCCGCCACCATGGTGACTGCGGGTGTCTATATGATAGCCCGTCTCTCTCCTTTATTTGAACTCTCGGCAGTGGCCCTCTCAGTGGTGGCCCATGTTGGTGCAATCACCGCCCTTTTCGCTGGGTCGATTGCTATAGCTCAAACCGATATTAAAAAGGTTCTGGCCTACTCAACTGTTTCTCAACTGGGATTCATGTTCCTGGCCTGCGGAGTTGGGGCCTATCAGACAGCGGTTTTCCATTTAATGACTCACGCATTTTTTAAAGCTCTGCTGTTCTTAGGCTCAGGCTCGGTAATTCACGCTTGCTCAGGTGAGCAGGATATGACGAAGATGGGTGCTCTTAAAAAGCATCTCCCACACACTCATTTTACAATGCTGATTGGATCCCTGGCGATTTCCGGAATTCCTTTCTTCTCAGGATTTTTCTCTAAAGATGAAATCCTTTATTCCTCCATCGCTCTTCCGGGTGGAGTATCATACCTATTCTTCATTGGTGTATTAACGGCTATTTTAACAGCCTTCTATACCGGTCGTATGATGAGCTTAACTTTTTACGGTGACAAACGTTACTCCCACGATGTTGAGCATCACCTCCATGAATCACCGGCCCTTATGACCTTTCCACTTTATGTTCTTGCCGCTTTAGCAGCATTTGGTGGGTTTCTTGGTGTTCCTCACTTATTAGGCGACTACCTTGGGCACATGCCTCATTACTTATCTCAGTGGCTTGACCCGGTTGTACCGAGTAAGCACCTTCCACTTGTTGGTGTAAAACTGGCCCTTCACGAGGGTGTCGTTATGGCGGGATCTTCAGTCCTGGCCATTCTTGCTTACACTGCGGGAGTGATGCTGTTTAAAAAGAAAATGTTTGTCACAGATCTCATCAGTGGCTTCAGGCCTATTGAGAAGATCTTATCTAATAAGTATTACGTTGATGAGCTCTACCATGCCATTATCGTAACTCCGATAAAGAAAATTTCTCATCTCTCGTCTGCTATCATCGATAAATTGTTAGTTGATGGGGCCGTGAATGGTCTGGGATCTCAGGTTAAAAAAATTGGAACAGGACTGAGAACATTGCAAACAGGAGACATTCAATCCTATGCTTTGATGATGCTTGCTGGTCTTGTTGTGGTTATCTTCTTCATCTTTAAAGTCTTGGTTTAAGGAATATATGGAAACATCTTCATGCCTGCTGTCTTGGATTATTTTTTCGCCTCTGCTCTTCGCTTTGGTGGCCCTTATTCTCCCTGCTGCTCTTGAGAGTAAACTTCGTACACTCACTCTTGTTCAGACAATTGTAAGTGCTTTATTGGCAGTTGTGATGTACTGGGAGTTTGACGGCACTATTGCCACTGCTCAACTTTCTCATTTGGTCTTATGGCTGCCTGAGTGGGGGATTAACTATCTTGTCTCTATTGATGGAATCAGTCTTCCCTTGGTGATGCTGACAGCGTTTGTTTCACCACTGGCCATCCTCGGTACGTGGCCTCTTGAAGGCGTAGAACGCAAAAAAGAAAAATTCTTTGTTATGATGCTTATGTTTCTTCAGACGGGAATGTACGGAACGTTTCTTTCATCAGACCTCTTTTTATTCTACTTCTTTTGGGAAGTGGTTCTTATTCCCATGTTCTTTCTCATTGGGATCTGGGGCGGAAAAGAGCGCATCTATGCCACGGTTAAGTTTTTTCTCTATACCATGGTTGGCTCACTACTCATGTTGGTGGCCATCTTCTTTATTTTGAAAACAACAATGGATACCAACGGAACACCATCGGCCACATTTGAAACAATAAGAACTCTTTCTTTTGCTTTTGACGGCACTTCATTTGAAACTGTTATGAAGTCTCCTCAGACCTGGTTATTCCTGGCCTTTGCTCTGGCCTTCGTGATTAAAGTTCCTATGGTGCCTTTTCACACATGGCTTCCTGATGCTCACGTTCAGGCACCCACAGTTGGTTCAGTTTTTCTTGCTGCTGTTCTTCTTAAGCTGGGGACATATGGGTTGATGAGAATTGCTATTCCATTTTTTCCCCAAGCGGCCCATTATTTCTCTGAATTTTTCATCCTCATGGGTGTGATTGGTATTATCTACGGAGCCTTTTGTGCTCTGGCACAGACTGACTTTAAAAAGTTAGTGGCCTACTCCTCAGTCTCTCACATGGGTTACATCATGGTGGGGCTTTTTGCTTTTAACAAAATTGCGATTGCGGGCTCACTTTATCAGATGATCAATCACGGTATTTCTGCCGGTGGACTCTTTATGATCGTAGGCTTTCTCTATGAGAGACTCCACACGAGAAATCTTGAAGAGTTTGGAGGTCTTTCAAAAGTAGTACCTGTGATGGCGATAGCGTTCATGATCATGACCCTTTCATCAGTTGCTCTTCCTGGCTCTAATGGATTTGTTGGTGAGTTTCCAATCCTTCTCGGGGCTTTCCAGGTTCACCCGATGTACGTCCTGTTTGCGGGGACCGGTGTGATTCTGGGTGCAGTTTATGCGTTGAAGGCCTATCAGATGGTCATGCTCGGACCTCAGACGAGAACTGATTTAGATCACTTGCATGATCTAAATACACGAGAAATTATTGCCATGGTTGTGATGACTATTTTTGTTTTCGGAATTGGATTTTTTCCAAAAGCTTTTTTCTGGAAATCAGATGCAACCCTGGACTTTTATTCAACATCTCTAATCCAGAAAGTGGGATCAAATGGAAATAACTGATATTTTTCCTCTTCAGTCGCTATCAACTGAAGAGATTTTAAACCTCTTACCACTGTTCTCTTTATCTTTTGGGGCGATCTTTACCCTGATTGTAGGAACACACAAAACAAAAGGTCACGGCTACGCTTTTCTGATCTCATTTGTTTTTATCTTCTTAGCTCTTTTCCAGATTACATACGCGCTCTTTAATTCGGATATCTCACTTCTTGGTGGGACTTTAAATTTTAGTCCGTTTACAAAAACATTAAGCTTGATGGTGACCTTTTTTGCACTGATTGGAACGGTTTTGAGTTACGGTCAGGATAAAAAAGAGGGTCTTCTGCCGGAGCTCTACGCCCTCATTCAGTTTGCGGCTGCCGGTATGATTCTTATGGTATCCACAAGCCACCTTCTTTTCATGTTCATCGCTCTGGAAATTATGTCTTTGGCCATCTACGTTCTAGTTTCTATGCGCAGAGGCAGCCGCTTCTCAGCTGAGGCAGGACTTAAATACTTCATTCTTGGTGGGCTTGCCTCTGCGATGTTTCTTTATGGTTCATCTCTGGTTTTTGGGGCCTTGGGTTCATTTCAACTTACGGCCCTGGAAGACGTATTAAGATCAAACAGCAATCCGCCTATAATCTTTTTGATTGGTTTAGGATTGATTGTTTCGGCGATGCTCTTTAAAGTGGGAGCCTTTCCCTTTCACGGCTGGCTTCCGGATGTTTATCAGGGTGCCAGTACAAACGTTACCGCTTTTATGGGGGCCGCAGTTAAGTTCACTGCCTTTTTGGCCTTCGCTAGAATTGCTCAAAGTTTAATATTTATCGATACAGTTGAATCCCTGAAGTGGTTTCAATGGTTCATCTGGTTTATTGCAGCGGCCAGTATGATTTATGGTAACTTTGTGGCCATTGCTCAGAATGAGCTAAAAAGAATGCTCGCATACTCGACAATTGCTCATACGGGTTATCTGCTCCTTGGTCTTCAGTCTATGAACTACTCAACTGATGCGGGTCAGTCGTTGGTTCTTTATCTATTCTTCTACGCTTTCGCTAATCTTGGGGCCTTCTCAGTGATTTCTCTTTTTGAAGAAAAAAATCAGAAGGATCTGCATATCGAACAAATCGCAGGTCTGGGTGTTAAGCATCCGGTTCTTGGCTTCTTTATGACGGTTTTCTTGCTTTCCATGGCTGGTATTCCTCTTACTTCCGGCTTTATTGGTAAGTACGGTCTCTTTAGTTCGGCCGTGGCAGCTGGACAGATACCTTTGGTTATCGTTGCGGTCCTGACATCAGTCGTATCCGTTTACTACTACCTACGGGTTATTGTTTATCTCTTCATGAAAGAAAGCACTTCTGATCTGGCCATCTACCAGCGAATGAGTGGACCTGTCCTGGCCGCTTTTGTGTCTGCTGTTGCGACCCTCCAGTTCGGATTGTTTCCACGTGCAATCATTAACTTTGTTAAATTGATTACTAATTAAGGGATAAGACTATGATAGCGAGAAAGATTACCTACAGAGGCAATTTTAACGAACAAAGCATTGGTGAAATCTACGATATAACCCGTAAGACAGAAATTACGGGGCAGGTCATGGCGGAAGGAACAAACACTGTTGTTCTTAATCTTGAAGGTGACCCATCGATGATTAAATTGATTCAGCATCAGATCGAGAGAAAAGTAAAAAAGTCCATCACAGATAAGACCATTGAACAGATTCCGTATCAGAATTATATCGGTGTTACTTTTCTTTTATAGGGATTTTTAAGAGACTGGCCACCTCAGCAACAATCTGCTGTTTGGTAAATGGCTTAACAATGATATTTTTAACGCCTAATTGAATGGCCGTGTGAACGTCTTCCTGTTGCAGGTAACCCGAAATCAGGATGATCTTCATACGGTTAAATTTCACACTTGTTTTTAGCGACTGAATAAATTCAACACCCATTTTCCCCGGCATGACATGATCTATTATCAGTAGGTCAAATTCCTGATTAAGAAATTTTTGAGTGGCCTGAAGTGCATTTGGCGCCGTGACCACCGAGTGGAAAGGGAAGGCGGACTCCAGGAAGATTTTTATCAGGTCACAGATTTTATCCTCGTCATCAATAACCAGTACATTCATGTCCTCAACTCTTTTCATACTGCCTCTCCTGGTGCCAGTGCAAGGCGGAGAGTTTTCATGACGTCATCTTTGTTAAAGGGCTTAACTATGACTCCGGTTATATTGAGGGTCGACTTATCTTTATTGTATTGGTCTATATTCTTGGAGCTAGTCATATAGAGAATCGGGCCCTCATAACCCATGGCCCGGGCCTTGGCCGCAAATTCAGATCCGTTCATCTCCGGCATTGAGAAATCAGTGATGATCAGGTCTATGTTGGCCTTTTCAATAAAGTTCAATGAATCAAGAGGAGTCGAGGAGCCAATGAAGACCATTCCTTCGTTATGGATAAAAGTATTAAGTACATTGAGAATTTGAACTTCATCATCAAGAACGAGGATCTTTTTCTTATGTTTTGTTCCCATGAGTGCCCTGTCGTTGCGGGCGTAAGAATAGACTTCGATGAGAGGGAGTCTTATACGGAAATGACATCCAGACTGTGAATCAACATGCTCCAGTCGACCTCTGTGTGATTCAATGATTTTTTGACATATAGAAAGACCAAGTCCCGTCCCTGTCCCTGATCCTTTAGTGCTTTGAAATGGCTTAAATAAGTTCTTTTTGATTTCGTCTGCCAGCCCCGGTCCGTTATCCACAACATCAATAATAGTCTGGTGATCCAGATCGGACTTAGAGAGGTTTATCAGCACTTCTGCAGGAACATCTTTAGAGTGCTGAGCAATTGCATCGATTGAGTTTTTTACGAGATTGATGATAACTTGCTCGAGTTTTATTCTATTGGCCAGCGCAACAGATCTCACCCGACTTTGTTTTTTTATGTGAACATTGGCCTTCTTCGCTCCTGGCTGCGCCCATTCAATCGCGGCATCTACCAGAGCGTCAAGGTCGCAGTATTCTTTTTCGTCTTCACTTTGATGAAGAAAATCTCTCATATTCTTAATAATCTGATTCACTCTTTCCAGGGATTCAGTCACGGTTTGATTCGCATTTTTAAGAACTGAGAGACGACTTTCGATATTTGGTAAATCAAGAATATCACTTATAATTTCAGAATTTCCTGCAGCGATCGTTAAAGGATTATTGATCTCATGGGAAATAGTCGCCGTTAACTCCCCTAGGGTTGTTAACTTATCAGCTTGAAGAATTTGGCCGTGAGTTTTCTTTAACTCTTCCATTTGATCGCGGTATTTAAGGTGAAGCTTTTTTTCAACCGTGAGATCGTGAAAGACAACCGCAAAATTTGCGCTTTTATCGGTCTGGACTGGAATAAGTTTCAGAACGACATAATAATCAAGATCGGTTTCATGAGGAATTGTGAGACGTATCTCTGGAGAAATAAGTACGTCAAAACTGAGAAGTGCCTTACTGAGCCACTCCTCAATATCGATATCGACTGAATCACATATCTGCGTAAGTGATGTTTTTTGTTTTAATATTCTCGGAGGCATCTTAAAAAAGATACTGGCATGATGATTAAAATAAACAATCTCCCGCTTGAGGTTAACCACTAGGACAGCGTCAAACAGGTGATCAAAGCTGGTAAACTCGCTCATATCTTTCCAAGGAAACTGAAGTACTGTCCTTCTATGGCATCAAATTCAATGTTTTCATTTCCACAATTGGGACAGTCAGATTTTGGGGCCTTTCTATTCTTAACCGTATCGGATTTTAAATGGACCTTGGCTTCCTTTCCACATTTATCACAGTAGTAAGGGGCGTAAAACGATTCAATGACTGAGCCTTCCCTGAAAAAACCATGAACCATATTAATTTGTTCAATAATGATTTGAGGGCAGTTTTTATAAACGATGTTACAGCGAGCAGGGAGGAGATCAATAAATTTGATCCATTCCCGGATCCCGCATGAATTGATCATGCTTATTTTATCAAAATCAAAAGAAATAGTTTCCTGTCCTAGACCGGCGAGCTCTTTAAAATCAGAATCTTCATCGATGCAGCCTATGAGTTCCACACTCAGCTCATCCTGCAAGATCTGCTTATTTATTGTTAGTCTTTTCACCAGTTACCTCTTGAAAGAAATGAAATGATCGTATTCTTTGTTTATAATTCTTATAGCGTTTATTTTTATCTATGATGCAGATGACTTCTGTTCGAAAGTTTTCTCGGAAATTTACAATGAATTGATTGCTGTGGAGGAATGTCAGATAAAGACCCAGACCGGCCCCATCTTTTTTTTCCATCACTGTTTTTTCTTCAAAACTACGCTTTAAACTGGAGATAAGAATATCATAGGCCAGTCCTCCGAAAGAGTCCTGAACTGAAAGCGCTATACCTTTTCCATCCATACCAAGAGTAATTTGTACCAGATCGGCCCCTTTAAGAAAGACCGGTGATTTGCGGTCAAATCCCTCCAGACCTTGTTCTGCTCTTTTACGGTTAGGACCTTTGTAGAGTGAGTTGGAGACAAGTTCATTTGCCATCACCTGAAGGTATTCAATAGGTGAAGAGAAATAATCTTTAAAATCAAAGTGACTGAGATTTTCCTGAATCATTTCATTAGTAAATTTTGAATCCGAGAGAGAAACGATTTTTATTGTCGCTGTTTCATCCATGTATGGATTTAGGCCCCATAGGCGTGAGGCAAATTGTTTTTTTAGATGATCTGCGATTTCAAGGCCGAAAATCTGTTCATTTTGTCCAACCAGATGCCTTAGCTCATGCCGTTCTATGAGACGCATGTTTTCTTCATCTGGGAGAGGGGAGATGACGTAAAGAAGGGACTTATTCACAAGGCTGAACTGATCTATTCTATCTTCAAATGAAAGAAGATCGCTGATAACAAGATGCTCCTCTTTATAATCATCCCAGGTAGGGTTGAGATGGAGGATGAGTTCACTTGAATCCAACGCCACCTTGAGTTGCTCAAAGATAGAATCACTCTCAGTATAAACGGCAACATGATTGTTCATGAAAGTACCTTCATCGCAACAACGGTGATATCATCATCGTGAGAGCGCTCCTGAACATGAGATTTAAAATCTACCAGGACATTATTTATAATTTCTTGTGGTTGACTCTGACTGCTCTTAGCAAGATTCTTCAGTAGTCTCCTCTCACCCCAGCGATTCCCTTCAGAATTCTGTGCCTCTGTAAGACCATCGGTATAAAGGAATATTGTATCACCAACCGCAAGTTTCAAACTGGCCGATGTAAAGACTGAATCGGGTCTTTGTCCTAAACGAGGACCATTGGCCGCGATAAGGGGTTGAAAGCTCTCTTTATTAAGCTCTTCCGGGGAGGAAGGGTATAAGAGAGAAGGGGTATGTGAGGCATTGGAATAAATCAGCTCATTTGTTTTACGATTTAAACTGGCAACAAAACAAGTCACTTGAATCTTTTTCCCCGCTCCATGTACCGCCTGATTCATAAATCTCAGTATTTCATCCGGCCGGGAAACAATATCTGGCCGCGCTTCAAGTATAAAACTTAAAGATGTTTTGCAGCAGTTCATAGTAGCGGTGAGAAGAGCCGCGGGTACTCCATGTCCTGTGGCATCAGCGATAAAGACCACACGCCAATCCTCATGGTCGAAATATCCCCACCAGTCGCCGCCACATTCTGTTGCCGGTTCAAAGTGTCCAAAAATATCCGGGGACGAGCTGGGATCTGGGAAAAAGGATGATTGAACTAACTGGGCTACAGCGACTTCATTTTCCAGTCGGGCCTTCTCTTTCATCTCATCCATAAAGACAACAATCTTAGCGGCCATGTCGTTAATAGAATCACTTAAAGCACCAACTTCATCGTACCCCTTAAGTTCAACCCGTTTTTCAAAATTTCCTTGGGCCAGCTCCTGAGTCATTTTAAAAAGTGTTTCCAGTTGGGCCGTTAAGGGACGGGCCAGAAACACTGATAGCAGCATGGAAACGCCAAGAATAAATAAACCATAATAGGTCGACTTCTGAATGAGGTTAACTGTTGCCGCAAAGGCTTTTTCTTCTTCCAGGTAAACAATGAAAGCAAAATTAGTTTCTGGATCGTAGTCATAGGCGTAGAGAACTTTTTTTCCATTCAGTTGAATTTCTCTTACCCCTTCATGAATCGACTGAGTTAGAAGGGGAGCGAGTGCCATTTGTTCCGTTTCTGAGACACGGGCCAGTTTTTGATTCCATTCCAGGAGCTCATTTTGCTGAGGAATGATAATTTTAAGACTAAAGGCAGATTCATCTTTAAGTGTCTTCGT
>DLGL01000011.1:0-1477 GCA_002482685.1 Bacteriovoracaceae bacterium UBA7695
CAGGAGTCGAACCTGCGACCTACGGTTTACAAAACCGTTGCTCTACCAACTGAGCTAGAGCAGCCCAAAAACATCAACTTAAATCGATGAGTCTGAATTTATAATGGGAGCGGGTTTAGAAATCAAGCTTTTTCAGGTTAGATACCAAAACATTTTTCCATGGCAATGGCCGCCGCAGACGCAACGTTAAGGGATTTAATCTCACCCTGAGACGGAAGACTCATATTTTTCTGCACTAAACGTGCAACGGCATTAGATAAACCAGTTTCTTCGGCTCCTAGCAGCAAACAAATCTTCTTTTGGGCCCGCAGGTCTGTTTGTGTCAGATTCTCGGAAGAATGCTCTGAAAGACCTACAGTTAAGTAACCGGCATCATTTAACTGCGAGACGGCTTTACTGAGAGAACTTACACGAATGAGATTCACATATTCGGTTGCACCGGAGGCAATTCTATAAAACGACGGAGTTAAACCGAAAGATTTTGACGATGGGATCAGCACCCCATTTATGCCATAAAAACAAGCTGAGCGCAGAATGGCAGCGCCGTTGTGTACGTCGGTAATCTGATCCAGCGCCAGGAGTTTCGATTGCGGACGTTTAAGAAACTCCTGAATGGTATAGGTCTGAAGTGGAGACGTTTGTAGGAAAATTCCTCCCGGAACACGGAAGAATTCCACGTCCATTTCTGCACACAACATCTTGGCTTCTTCCTGAACTGAGTGGCTCGAAAAGACCTCAATTTTGATACCGAGGTTTTTAGCATTTATATTGTGTTTGCGCTGAAGTTCAACAAGACCTTCGTCAGTGGCCACAATTCTCTGATGAGTCCGCATCGGATTCTTGAGAGCAGCGGCGATGCTGTGAAGTCCAAAGATTAATTCAAAATCTAGTTCCATTTACCGAGCTCTTGAAGTTTAGTTTTTATCACTGAGGCAAGTTCATCTTTTTTTACTTTAAGTGTTTCGCCGGTTTTACGGACCTTAACTTCAATCTCTCCTGTGGCCAGGAAGTCACGCTCTCCAAGGATCACACGTATTGGAAGACCGATAAGATCCGCGTCCTTAAACATCTGACCAGGACCAAGCTGACGGTCATCAAAAAGAATTTCGTACCCCAGTTTTTTAAGATCTGTGTAAAGGGTCTCGACCACTTCTTTGGTCTCAGGAGTTTTCCCGATGTAACCAAGATAGAGATCGTAAGGTGAAATCGAGGCCGGGAAAATGATCCCATCTTTGTCATTACTTTGTTCAATAGCAGAAGCCAGAACTCGTGTTACACCGATTCCGTAACAACCCATTATAGGTGTCACGGCTTTGCCCTGCTCATTTAGAACAGTTACTTTCATTGATTTTGTATACTTATCTCCGAGCTGGAAGATGTGGCCAACTTCGATCCCTTTTTTAAGAACGATTTGGTCATCACCAATGAAGTCACCTTCTTTAGTCACACGCATATCCGCACGGAAATTTTTTGGTTT
>DLGL01000011.1:1490-31903 GCA_002482685.1 Bacteriovoracaceae bacterium UBA7695
AATTGGTGATCAACCTCGTTGGCACCAACAACGTATGAAGCATTCATATCGATCGCTTCATCGAAGATAATTTTGAATCCCTGGGCTTCCGTAGTTGGACCCATAAAACCTTTCACAAGGCCCAAAGTGTCCAGTTCGGCTTGATGGGCCGGACGTATGTGTTCGGCAGAAACCTTATTTTTAAATTTCACTTCGTTCAGAGAATCATCTCCCAAGAGCATCACCATAAAAAATTGGTCTTTACCGTTAATAACAGCATTCATCACCAAAGATTTTAAACTCTGAGTGATGGGCATTCCATGAGCAGAGCAAACTTCTTCACAAGTTTTCTGGCCTGGAGTTGCGAATTTTACGAGATCTGTGGCAGGGGCATTTGTTAGATTTTTACGAATGGTGACAGCTTTTTCAATGTTAGCGGCGAACCCCGTTTTAGGAACAGTTACTACGTAGTCCTCTCCATTAGCAGCTACAACCTGGAATTCATGAGTCTTAGCTCCGCCTGCTGCCATGGCACCGCCATCGGCTTCAACGATGATAAACTCTAAACCAAGACGTTTAAAGATAGTCTCGTAGGCCACATAAATCTCGTCATAAAACTTATCTAACGAGGCTTTATCAATGTGAAATGAGTAACCATCTTTCATGGTAAACTCACGGGCCCGCATCAAACCAAAACGAGGCCGGATTTCATCACGGAATTTTGTATTGATCTGATAAAGACAAACAGGGAGTTGTTTATAAGAATTAACAGTTCTTCTGAATAAATCCGTTACAGTTTCTTCGTTAGTAGGAGAGAAACAAATCTCTCTCTCTGCGCGGTCTTTCACTCGGAGCATCTGTCCACCCATGGCTTCCAGACGACCAGTTTCCTGCCAAAGTTCAGCAGGAGTCATCACCGGCATTTGAACTTCGAAGCAATTAATTTTATCCAGCTCTTCGCGGATAATTTTTTCAATTTTTTTAAGGGATTTAAACGCCATCGGAAGATAGGTATAAAGACCGGCACCGGTTTTATACATAAGTCCCGCTCTCATCATAAGCTGCTGAGAGACAATATCTGCATCAGAAGGAGTTTCTTTTAAAGTTTGCCAGAAGCCTTGGGACAATCGCATGAGATCCTCTTATTCAAAAAAACTTTCAGTCATCAAGTCTTTACTCTCGATGAAAATTTCAAGTATACAATTTTGGGTTAACTGAGCGCCGATTTCTACCACGGGGGAAGTATTCTTAACAGGAATGATTTCCATATCTGTTACCATCGCAGGGCCTGGGCAATTTTTATAGTGTAATTTGAAAAGGGTTACATTGATCATATCCAAACCAACAATTTCATTCAGTGTGAATTTTTGTCCTTCAACAATTTCTAAGATTGAACCGCTGCTGATTTGCTGTTTAAGTTGAAATGACTGAGTGACTTTTAAATCCTGATAGGCTTCAAGATTATACCAATCAATCGCAAGTGCATTTGATGAAACAAGTAATAGAGCTATTAATAAACGCATAGACCCTCCATGGATATTAGCCATGCTAGCCTAAACATTCTGGATTGGGAAAAGATCTAGTGGGTGACGTTGATAAATTGAGGCAATTTATGGGCTTCACGCACCTCAGCTTTAAGAGCTGAAGCGGCAACGATCTCATAAGCTGATGGAGTATCCAAAAGTTTACGACACAGAAGATTATGAAGATTGTGACCAGACTTATAAGTTGTGATCTTGCCGGCAATTTCATAGCCAAGAAGGCTGATATCACCAATGGTGTCGAGAATTTTGTGGCGGACAAATTCATTATCAAAACGAAGACCTTCGGGGTTCATCACTTTGTAATCATCTAACACAATCGCATTATCGAGAGATCCGCCCTTAATGAGACCTTTGCGTTTGAGCATATCCACATCTTTGGCGAATCCAAACGTGCGGGCACGAGCGATGTCATGGATGAAGTTCTCGCAAGAAAACTCAAAACCAAAACGCTGAGTTTTAATTTGTGGGTGAGCAAAAACAATTGTTGAATCGATCGCCAGATTTGAATGCGGCTCAAACTGGGCCCATTTTCCATCTTTCTCGACTCTAACAGTATCTAAAATCACCAGAAACTTTTTCGACTTATTGAGATTTTTGATTCCCGTTTCTTTGAGAAGGAATACGAATGAAGCGCCTGAGCCATCCATGATTGGAACTTCAGGGCCATCAATTTCTATTAGGATATTGTTAATACCTAAACCATAAAGTGTGCCGAGTAAGTGTTCAACAGTATGAATAGCTTCGTAGCCAGAACCAAGAGTCGTAGCGTTTTCAGTTGTACCAACGGTGAGTGCGTTAGCCTTCATAGGTTGAGCATTCTGAATATCAGTTCTAATAAATTGAATGCCGAAGTCTGCGTCCTGGGGAACTAGCTTCATGGTAACTTTCTTACCTGAGTGCAATCCGATCCCGGTCACTTTTACGTCTTTGGCCAATGTACGTTGATGAATCATTCCTAACCTTGTAAAAAGTCGTCGTCGAACTAGTATAAACGAATTTTGTAAGTTTGAGCGACAAGAAAATAATGCTGTATGTATAAAAAAAGATTATTAAATTCAAGTACTAGTGAAAGAATTCCTTAGTAATTCTGTACAGATTAATTGTTTTTTATTTACGTCAAAAATGTAAATAAATTTTATATGTGTTTAAGTGCCAGTTCTGACAGGACCCGGCCTCTGGGAGTACGAAGGATGAGACCTTCTTTGAGCAAATACGGTTCATAGACGTCTTCGATGGTCTGCTTATCTTCCCCTAAAGTGGCCGAAAGGGCATCGATCCCAACAGGTCCGCCCTGGTAATAATTCTTCATGACATTGAGAATTTTTCTGTCCATGGAATCCAGACCTAAGTCATCAATATCTAAAAGACTTAAAGCGGCTTTGACTTCATTGGATTCAATCTTTGGTGACCCATTAACAAGGGCAAAATCTCTTACTCTCCGGAGAATTCTATTAGCGATGCGGGGAGTTCCGCGGGATCGTTTAGCGATTTGGGTTTTGGCTTCTTCAGACAAAATAATATTCATCTTATGAGCATTGTTCATAAGGATTTTGGCCAGCTGTTCAGGCTCATAAAAATCAAAATTTAAATGGGCCATGAATCTGTCACGTAAAGGATTAGAAAGAAGTCCTGAGCGAGTGGTCGCACCTATTAAAGTAAAAGGCGCCAGATCAATTTGCATGGTCCGGGCGGAAGCACCCTGACCAATGAGAATATCCAGGCGGAAATCTTCCATGGCCGAATAGAGTATCTCTTCGACCGTAATATGCATGCGGTGTATTTCATCGATAAAGAGAACATCTTTAGGTTTTAAATTAGTGAGAACCGCTGCGATATCGCCTTTTTTTTCGATAGCAGGGCCCGAAACTAAATGAAGTTCAGAGCCAAGAGCTTTTGAAATAAGCATCGCCAGAGAAGTTTTTCCAAGTCCAGGAGGACCGGAAAGAAGGACGTGATCCATGGCAGCTTTGCGCATAACTGCTGACTTAACCATGAGGTCAATATTATCTACGACTTTATTTTGTCCGATGAATTCAGAAAAATTTTGAGGTCTAAGTTGGGCTTCTTGCTCACGATCAGTTTGAGTAAGATCGCCTGCTACTATCCGGTCGGCCATGAATTACCTTAACTCTTTAAGAATGATTTTTACTAAGTCTTCTGGTTTAAGTTTAACCGCACCCTGAAGGTGACGCTGAATCATAGGCAAAACATCTTGATCTTTAAAGCCTAAACCCTGACAAGCGGCCAGGGTTTCTTTTACGAGATGAGCATCAAGTTTATTATCTTCAGAAACTTTTACTCCGCCTTTAACAGGTTTTTCTTTTGTCGATAATCCAATTTCGAGCTTCGTAATTTTATCTTTAAGAGACAAAATGATCTGTTCTGCACTTTTTTTACCCACACCTGGAGCAGATTTCAAGACATCCACGTTATCAAAAGTGATTGCACTAATGATTTGCTGGATGCCCACATGGGATATGAGTGAGAAAGCAGACTTTGGCCCAATCCCATTTACTTCAATCAGCATTTCGAAGAATTTTTTATCATCAACAGACTCAAAACCGTAGAGATCCTGGGTTTGTTCACGGATAATATGTGACACAAAAAGTGCAATATCTCTGTTTGGCACCATCGGTGTGGCGGTGCTGACTTCATAACCCACGCCCTGTGCAGTCAGAATGATTGATTTTTGAGAATCTGAATAAACAACTGTTCCAGAAATATAGCCAATCATAGCGCCTTATCCTTGATTTTATGAGCAAGAGCAGCGGCAAGACCGTTACCCATTTTTTTTGAAGAAATTTTTTTCTTCTTTGGAATTCCGAGTGCGGCTACGCTTCTATTGAGTAAGTGGCAAAGTGCAATTGCAACCGCATCACTCTCATCGTGAGATTTGAAATTTGTAAGTCCTAAATACTGACCCAGGACTTTTTGAATCCCCTCTTTGTCAGCGTGGCCATGACCGGTCACGCTTGATTTCACGAGATTAGGTGAATACTCAAAGATTTTTTGGTTATATTTTTGCGTTAGAGCTGCCAACATCGTACCGCGAGACTGAGCAAGTTTAATCAAAGCGGTTGGACTTTTCACAAAGATCAAAGACTCTAATGCAATTTCGTCTGGAGAATACTCTTCTGTGAGTCTTAGAGTTTGATCATAAATATCTTTTACCCGATGCAAGAAAACATCATCACTATTGAATTTTAAAATCCCTGAAGCGATGTAATTGATTTTTCTACCCTCTTGTTGCAGAAGGGCGTAACCGGCTGTGACAGAACCTGGATCAATAGCGAGTACAATCATGTTACGGAAATTGTACACATACAGCTCATGCGGCGTCTAGTTAGGAGATTGCCCTTTTAGATAATTTCCGACGTAAAAGATAAATGAACCAAAAACAAGCTGGGCCAACTCAAACTGCCCATAATCCCCATTGGTAATTCCTGAGATAAAACACAGTCCTACAGCTATAAGCCCAAAAAGCTGCATACCAAGACCAATATAGAATTTTGCTTTCATGCTCAAAGAAATACTGCACGAAAATTAAATAAGAAAGACTTTTTTTGCAAGGGACATTTAAGGCGTGAAAGTCTATAGTTTTAAAACTTTATGACAGCCAAAATTATGACCGCTCAACCTCTGGTTGAAGAAATAAAAAAAGATTTAAAATTCCGATGCGAGAGCTTGAAAAGCCGCGGGGTTGTTCCATCTATGGTCGTGATTCTTGTCGGAGATAACCCAGCTTCTTTAACTTACATCCGAAATAAGCGAAAAATGTGTGAAGAGGTTGGAGCAACCTTCGATCTACTTCAATTGCCTTCAAATGTTTCTGAGAAAGAGTTTCAAGATCATGTGATTAGATTAAATGAAGATAAAAAAGTTCATGGCATCATTATTCAGCTTCCGGTCAGCGACCATTTAAAGAAGCTTGATCTTCCAAATATGGTCAGTCACACAAAAGATATTGATGGCTTTCACGGCATAAACACTCAAGCTATCTATACTGGTAAAATACAATCGAATTTTTTTCTGCCCTGTACTCCAAAAGGCATCATCAATCTTTTAAATTTTTATGGTGTGGCCGTGGCCGGCAAACATGTCGTGGTACTAGGCCGCAGCTTAATCGTTGGGAAACCTCTCTCGATGCTATTAACCAACCTGAACGCCACCGTAACTCTGGCCCATTCGAAGACTGAAAATCTAACTGAGATAACTCGCACGGCTGATATTCTAGTTTCGGCGATAGGAAAAACTCATTTAGTAACTAAGGCCCATATTAACCCCTCAAAAAAGACTGTGGTTGTTGACGTTGGCATGAACACATTTGAAGGCAAGACTGCCGGTGATGTATCTCCCGACGTAGCTGGAGTTGCTGGGTTTATTAGCCCTGTCCCAGGTGGGGTTGGGCCAATGACAGTTGTTTCTTTAATCGAAAATCTTATCACTGCAACTGAAAACCAAATTAAAGGATAATCCTCATGACTGAACTTTTTAAGACTCAGCTCTATGATGAGCACGTTAAGCTAGGCGCTAAGATTGTACCGTTCGCTGGTTGGGATATGCCCGTGCAGTACACCTCTGTTAAAGAAGAGGTCCTGGCCGTAAGAAACACCGCAGGTGTGTTCGATGTGAGCCATATGGGCGAGTTTTTTATTGAAGGTAAAGATGCTGAAGCCTTCGCAGATTATTTAGTGACTAACGATATTTTAGCGGCTCCACAAGGCAAAGCTGTATACTCTCCCCTTTGTCGGGAGGATGGCACTGTCATCGACGATTTGATTGTCTACAAGCTCGCTCCAGGCCGGGTTATGATTTGTGTCAATGCTTCGAACATTGATAAGGATTTTAGCTGGATGAAATCCCAGCACCATGGGTTTGACTGCAGCTTCACAAATATGTCGCACATCTTTTCACTCCTCGCCTTGCAGGGACCAAAATCTTTCGAAATTTTAAAACCACTTTTAGGTGATTTGCCAGACCTGGAATACTACTCAGTATTTGAAACGACATTTGCAGATTCACCGGTCATTCTGGCCCGTACTGGATACACAGGTGAAGATGGATTTGAAGTTTTTGCTCATCACCATACTATCAAGGCCCTTTGGCCTAAACTTCTTGAAGCTGGGGTCACTCCTTGCGGTCTTGCTGCCAGGGATGTTCTTCGCTTAGAAGTTTGTTACCCCCTTTATGGTCACGAGCTCAATGACGAAATAAATCCCTATGATGCAGGATTGGGTTGGACAGTTAAACCCAATAAAACAAAATTTATTGGTAAAGAAGCCCTGGCCGCAAAGGCTGCAAAATTCAAACTGATCAAACTGCAACTCGAAAAAGGTATCCCGAGAGAGGGCTACTCAGTATTAAACGCTCAAAATGAAGTTATTGGCACCATCACTAGTGGGACAGCATCAGTCGTTTTAAATAAAGGAATAGCTTTGGCGCGCGTAAAGATTGATAAAATTCCGGCCGATGACATATTCATGATCGATATCAGAAGTAAAAATTACCCTGCTCAATTAATTAAAAAACCGTTCGTAACCGGAGGACACAAATAATGGCCACAAATATCCCAGCAAATTTAAAGTACACTAAAGAACATGAATGGACGCTTATTGAAGGCGACACCATTACTGTTGGTATTACAGATTTCGCTCAATCAGCTTTAGGAGACATTGTTTTCCTAGAAGTTCCAGAGGTTGGAACAGATCTTAAGGCAGGATCAACTTTTGGTGTTGTTGAATCAATCAAATCTGTAAGTGATCTTTACTCGCCAGTAACTGGTGAAGTTATCGCAAGAAACACGGATGTTGAAGGATCTCCTGAAAAAATTAACGAAGATGCTTATGGAGCCTGGCTAATTAAAGTCAAGATGAAAGATTCATCTGAAATCAATAAACTACTCACGGCAGAGCAATATCAAGAGTTTTGTAATAGTTCTCACTAAATAATTTCAGGAAGGCATCACATTAAAATTAAAAATTTTATTTGGCCTTCCTGCAATCTAAGCCTCGCTCATTTTTCCAACCTAAAAATTGTTCATTACGTTTAATTCATTCTTTACGAAAGACCCTAGTTTATAGATACTGCATCTCCGACCGACACCGTTTTTTGAGGAATTTTTTTAATGGAATCTATTCAGCTTTTAAATACCGCCATTATCAAAAGCAAAGAAAAGAAAGTTAACCAATCGTTTGAAGAAAGACTTAACCAGGTCTGTAATTCTCCGGTTATTGAAATTTTAAATAAGACAATTTCCCAATACGCAGAAACACAAAAAATTTCGCGCGATCAAGCAGCGCTTCAAGTTGTGGAAGCTATCAGAGAACTAGATTCTATCTGGTCTGATTACGTGGTGATGGAAGGGATTGATCGTTTAAAAAATCTTCTCCGGACACCCCACTAAGCCTTAGCTCTCCAGGCAAATAAATCCAATAATTAGTGATTTTTTGAAGAAAATAAATTTTCTTGTAGAATAGATATTTCCAACATCATGGGGATATCTAGGTGAAATTAATTTTTTTTGCGCTTTGTTTTGCAATCTTCTCAAATACCTCTTTTGCTCAGATGACTCTTCCATCAGTCTTCCCGGATATGAAAAGCGTGAATCCGGCAGTTATTGGTTTGAGAAAATCAGGAATACTAAAGCTCTCAGGCTCTCAGGATACCTATAAGAAAAATTTGATCATGAAAGAGATCAATGGAAGTCCTTATGAGGCAGAGCAAAACGACAACGTTACTATCACTGGCGCCAATCTTTTTAAGGGTGGGAAAGGCGGCGGAACTACAACCGAGTGGCTACTGGACTACACCATGGGAAAGCAGGAAACCACTTTTGAAACTCCTACTGATAAGTCAGAGTTCACGATTGATTCTACTTCGATTTACGGGAAATATGCCTGGGGTTTTAATTCACGATGGGGATTCGAATTTCACTATTTAAACTACTCAACAAGTTATCAATACGAAGAGGAGCTGTCGGGTGGTCAGAAAAAGACCACGGATATTGATCTAAACATCATGATGCCCGGAGTTCGTATCGGAAAGATTGTTGGCTCACCTGCGCTCTCACTTGGGTTTATTGCTGAAGTCAACGCTCTTAGAAATTCTATGAAAAGTTCAGACCCTACCGTGAAAGGTAATACTGGTATAAAACCCATGCCAATCCTAGGTCTTGGACTTGGAACAGGAGGAGGAGATGGCCTCCTTGAGGTCGGTGTTGAAGTGAATGCAATGCCTCAGGAGAAAGATGAGAGTACTGGCGAAAAACCTGCTATGCCCGTGAAGGTAAGTATGATTGCTGAAAGAAAACTAGGGCCTATTATTCTGGGTTACAAAGGTATGTACTTCAAAGGTCAGTTTATGGACTTCGATAAGATGATCCCAACTCAGATGGTGTATAAAAATTCCGGCGATGAGGGACGACTAGAGCATGTAATTAACTTCATGCTGAAGCCTGAAAAAGGATTATCAATTGGTGCAAGTGTTTCTATTTCAAATACAAAAACTCAGGAAAAATCGAGTTACATCATGTCCGAGAATAAACATGATACAACAATTAAATCTTTCGGAATTGGCGTAAAAATAGGTTATGTATGGTAAGGATTGTCATCAAGACTTAACAACAAATCCCCAATCAATTGTAGCCTTACCATTAACCAATAATTCTTTGGGAGGATTTGGAAATGGTCCAGCCTCATTGAAAGACTCAACAGCGGCATCATCGAGCTCTTTAACACCCGAAGCACCTAGAATTTTAACGGCTACGATTTCACCTTGCTCATTCAAAGTAACCTGAAGAGAAGTCACAAGGTTTTCTGATGCAGGCAACCGTCTGCCGGCACGAAAAATATTAGCAGCTTTTTCCTGAATGCTACGACCCCAGAATTGCTCAAGCTTTTCCCGGATACGGTGATAAAAGCCATAAAATTTGTATTCCACAGTATTTAAATGGGTAAAGTCACCCAAAGCTACTTCTTCTACGTAGTCATTAGTGGCAGATAAACCCTGAGAGAGAGGGTTACCATTTTTCATGCCTTGCCTAGACTCACTCGCTGGAGCACGAGCGCTCCTTGGAGCTACAATTTTTTCATGGGGTTGCATGCCAAAGTCGGACAACTTAAGATCTTTCAGATTGGGTCTTTTTTTATTCTGAACTTCCGCAGTTTGGGCCTTCTGTGTGACGGCAGCATTTCCAAGAGCCGTTTTGGAAAAAGTATTTGTATTTTTTGATACTGTCTGTCGATCAAAACTACGAGTTTTATCGCTTAAAAATGCATTCTTCGTTTTTTCAGTTGCAGCAGAGTCTTCTGATTGAACAATCTGTCTTCTTTGAGAAAGAGCTAAGTCTTTAAGAGCTTCTTGAACTAGTCTAACTTTTATTGCTTCAGGTGCTACAGATTTGAAATCAGAACGAGAAAAATCAGTTTTGATTTTTGACACCATAAATACCATGTGAGCAAAAAGTGTTGCCCCAAGCAAAATAAAAAACGTGCGCTGACTGCGGGAGAGAGAATCCATTCAAGCCTCCATTACTAGGCTTATCGGCACTAAAAAAAAGAATCTTAGGGGGTTGGATAGAGTGCGGTATTAATTAGATAGCCCTCATCAAGAATATTCTTACCTACCAAAAATTTACGTTTAAGATGAGATCTATCTGCCAGATTAACATTTACGTAGTGGGATTCATCACCGATCCAGATTTTTTCACGTATAAAGTAGCGCTGACTAATACCCAGAGCACTTTTTACTTCACCTATTTTAACAACAGGTCTCACAAAGATTCTGGACTGATAGTTTTCATCAACTGTTTCAAAACGAACGTACATGACGTCTTTGCCGTTTTCAGTTTTATTAAATGTCGTAATGTTTTTTGCGTGGATCGAAGAGGACTCAGCACCGCTGTCAATTTTGGCCTGAAAATGAAGATCCTTATCTTCCCCAAAAGTCACGTTTTCCAGATTTCCAATTAATTTATTATCAAGTGAAGCAGGTGTGCGCCCAATATTATCTTCTGAATCTATACTCATGAAAAATAAGTTTCCTGCGAGGGATACGCATAACAAAGACAAATAGATAAAGTGAACTCGTCGAGTCGTCATATGAGCATATTCGGCTCCCAGGACGACTTCCTTAAAAGAATTTTTATTGATTCATAAAATAGTCGTCATCTTCCATAGTTGGTGGGTTACCACCAGGTTCCTGAGTTCCCTGCTCAAATGATTGAGGATCTGAATTAGGATCAAAACCTTCTACGAATGACTCCATAAAGCCACCACTTGAACCCACGGGGAGTGGCTTGCCTGTTTCTTTATTCACCATGATATTTTTGATGCCGTCCGGGACTTTAAATTCGGGAGAGCCAAATTTTCCAATGGCAGCTGACATGTAATCCATCCAAATTGGAAGAGCAGATTTACCACCGGTTTCACCGTAGCCTAGTGGACGGTTATCATCAAAACCTGCCCAAGTACCTACTACGATCTGGGAGGAGAAGCCAACAAAGAGAGCATCGACGTAGTTATTAGTTGTACCGGTTTTTCCGCCAATGTTAGGGCCTAATTTTCCAGCTGAAGCAGCTGTCCCGTAAAGAGTTACTCCTCTTAAGAGATTCGTCATTAGATAGGCCAGTCGAGGATCGAGAACCTGGGTCGGATTAAGGTTAGAAATAAAGGGATTGCCTCCAGCCTTCACTTCAGAACCGCCTTCACCCGGTTGAGCATCTTCCTTAGGAGCCGCTTCAATTTCTGGAGTTGTGGTCCAAGCAGGATCTGCAGCTGGAATAGTGTAAGATTTTCCATTTCTATCACGGATCGATGTGATGTGGTGAAGCCTGATGGCCCGCCCTCCATTAGGAAAAACAGCATAGGCTTTGGTAAGTTCAGCCAGACTAATACCGAATGACCCTAAGGATAGACTCATATCTTTAGGAAGTTCCGTTTGAATATGAAACCGGTTCACAAAATTATTAATTTTTTCTACGCCTAAATCCTGAACAAGCCGCACTGTTGGAATATTACGACTTACTTCCAGGGCATTTCTAAAAGTCATAGGACCTTTAAAATCACCGTCGTAATTGCGAGGCTTCCAACTGAGGGAATCGTCAACTCCCCCTAGAGCTTGCGGAGTATCCATTAAAATTGATGATGGATTATAGCCATTCTCTAAGCTTGCAGCATAGATAAATGGTTTAAAGGCTGAACCTGGCTGACGAGTCGATTGAAGTGCGCGGTTAAACTGGGATTTTTTAAAATCAGTACCTCCCACCATAGAAACAACTTCACCATTATTAACATTTAAAGCAATCAGCGCACCTTCAGCGTCTGGTTCCTGATCCAGTGAGCCTTCAAAAAATTTCTGCTTCGCCATTAAACCTTTAAGGGCTGGTTCTTTGTATTTTTTAAAAAAATCAGACGAAGTTAACTGATCCAGACCAACTAATTTTTTTTCAATTGAAACGAGAATAACATCTCCCCGTTTCATAAATTTAGAAGGGTTTTTCTGTGGCGGAAAGTAGATGGCACTCTCCCCAAATTTTCTTTCATGGGCCCACGCATAACCAGATTCAGGAATTATCACCCTAGTCCCGGCAATACCCGCTAGGATCTGCCGTTTTACATCATCCACATCTAAGACCACCGCCTGGTAGGTTTTATTTATTTGAAGAAAATTTAAAAAAGGATCATTCGCCGGATTCCCAATGGTAAGGAGAGCTTTATATCTCTCATTTAATCTTGAACGTTCGTCTTCAAAATACGCGAGATTTTTTTGAAGCGCATCCTCTTCTTCATGAAATTCATAGATGTTTTTTCCTTCCGTACTGAAAGAAAAAAATGTCGACTGTTCTCGGAGAATGGTTTTTCTTTGTTCAGAAATAAACTGAGTAATTTCGATATCGTCTTTCAAATGACGAAGACTTCCTTTATATCCCTGACGCTTATCTAATTCTTTTACCCGATCTTTTACAATTTTCTCCGCTTTAATCTGCAGACTTAAATCCAAAGTTGTATTAACGGTAAAACCTTGGGTTAAGAACTCCTCAACTCCGACAGCTCGCATGACTTCCTGACGAATCCAATCAGTAAAATGACCACCCGCCTTGATCTCATTAGGAGAGAAACGAATTCTCATCCGGATGTCTTCTTTCAGTGCGGCCTGGTACTCGGTCTCATTAATTTTTTTAGTTTCAAACATTCGCTTTAAGACATAATTCTGACGAAACTTGGCGTATTTCGGATTTTCATAAGGAGAGTAGCGTCCCGGGGCAACCAATAGACCAGCTACAAGAGCACATTCTGCAGGAGTTGCAGCTTCAAGGGATTTATCAAAATATCCTTTAAAAGCGGCCTTAACACCATAGTACCCCCCACCAAGATAAACTTGATTGAGATAAAGAAACAAAATCTCTTCTTTAGTAAATTTTTGCTCAATTTTGCGTGCTAAAAGAAGATCTTTAATTTTCCGGGAAATTGTTCTCTCTTTTGACAAAAGAAATGATTTAGCGACTTGCTGTGTGATGGTTGATCCACCTTGAACCAGTCGGCCTTCTTTTAGGTTTACAATAAAGGCACGCATGATGCCGTAGTAATCAATCCCTTCATGCTGGTAGAAATTATCATCTTCTGCTGCCAGAAATGCGTCTACGACTTGTTTAGGGATTTTATCAAACGCAACTACATCACGAGTTTCTCGACCGATATCAAGCAGAACTTCGTTATCTCTGGACATGATCCGAGAATTCATGGGCGGATTATAATCTTTTAAAGAATTAATCTTGGGCAAGTCATGAGAGATATAAAAGAACATCCCAAAAAGAGCAAAGACACCAAATAGGCCTAAGGCCACAAGAACTGCGAGAGTTTTCACTAAACGTTTCAAGAACAATCCTTCGTTTGAAAGCTTTTGTGTATTTTAAAGGATTTTGGAAAGAATGAAAGGATTACTCTTTGTAATCAATCTCTTTAAGGCTGTCGCTCAAGATTTTAATTTTTTTCTCAGCACCCTCGAGAGTCTGGCGGCACTGTTTATATAGACCAATGCCTTCTTCAAAACGGACTAAACTTTCGTTCAGAGTGGTATCACCTGACTCAAGCTCTCGGACTATTTGTTCGAGCTTTTTGAGAGAAGCTTCGAAATCTTTGTCAGTTTTGCCGGTCATAGTGGCCCTCCGTTATCGTTTTGACACCTGAATGGTCCCACATTCCACATCGATCCGACAAGGTATCATAGACTTATGCTGCACTGGAGGAAATTGCCCATGCTAGGTTTCTGGCACTGGGGTTGCTAAAATTGCCTACGAGGGCATTTTTCGCCCACAAATCATCAGGATGAAGATTTGAAAAATATCTGGGTACCGTTATCTGGCCAATTGGCCCAGCAACGTAAGGTTGAAACCATTGCCAACAATGTGGCGAATGCTAATACCGTTGGTTTCAAAAAGGACCAGTTAGTGTTCAAAGAACACTTAACAGCTTTTACACAAGACTCTGGCGATATAGATGTTCCCCGCAAAGAATTTTCTCCCGCAGACTTTTATCATACACAAGGTGCAGAGAACGCGATGGTTGCAGTGGATGGTAATTTTACTATTCATGAACAAGGTCAATTTATTCCAACAAGTAACCCTTTAGATATAGCACTTAAAGGTGATGGATTTCTTGAGGTTTTAACTCCTACTGGAGTCAGATTTACGCGGAAAGGTAACCTCTCACTAAGTCGAGAGGGTGAACTCGTAACTGATCAGGGGTTCAAAGTTTTAAACGCTTTAGAAGTATCTCAGGAGTCATTAAGAGAGCCAGCTTCAGTTGGATCTTTCCCAAAACCTGAAGATCGAATTTTTAAAGTACCTACAAACTCTAAGATCACTATTTCGCTGGACGGCGAAGTTCTCACTAATACGGGAACTATTGGTAAACTCTCTGTTGTTGAGTTTGCAGATAAGCATGCCCTTAAAAAAGAAGGGAATTCTCTTTTTATTACCCCAGATGAAACTAATATTTTAAGAACTGATATAAAAACCACTGTTAATCAGGGTTTTCTTGAAGGCTCTAACGTCAACGCAATCGAAGAAATGTCAGAGCTTATTAAAGCTCACCGTCATTTTGAGTCGATTCAAAAAGCAATCAACGCTTATGACAGTATTTCAGGAAAAGCCGCTAACGACATTGGTAAATTTTAAGTAAGGAGCCCTAAATGATTCGCGCCCTCCACACTTCCGCAACGGGAATGGCAGCTCAAGAATCTAACGTGAACACGATATCCAACAATATCGCTAACGTGAATACCACCGGCTTTAAAAAAGCACGGACAGAATTTGACGATCTCCTTTACGAAACTGTTCAGGAAGCAGGAGCTAAGTCTTCTGCAAATACCGAATACAACGTCGGGCTACAAGTGGGTTCGGGAGCAAAGGTTTCTGCCACAAGAAAAATTCACTCGCAAGGTTCTCCTCAAATGACCAACAATCCCTACGACGTAATGATCAACGGTGAAGGTTTCATGGGGATCATCAGCCCCAACGGTGAATTGAAATACACACGAGATGGAAGTTTTAATGTGGACGCTCAGGGGAACATGGTAACCCGTGCAGGACATAAAGTTTTTCCAGGGATTTCAGTTCCTCCAAACGTCATGAAAATTAATATTTCTGAAAGTGGAAATGTAGAGGCATGGACCCAAGGGTCGGTTGAGCCTATGAATTTAGGCCAGTTACCGGTATTTACTTTCGTGAATCCAGTAGGTCTTCGCTCAGATGGAGGAAATCTTTTTGCGGCAACCACTGGAAGTGGTCAGGCAATTCAAAACGTGGCCGGTGAAAATGGTTCAGGAATTCTTATGCAAGGAGCGATTGAAGCTTCAAACGTAAACGTCATGAATGAAATGACGGATTTAATTAAGGCCCAACGTGCTTATGAAATGAACTCAAAGGTTATGGGCGTAGCTGATCAGATGCTACAAACCGTAAACAACATTAGATAATTATGAAAAAAACGCTGATTATAATTCTTCTTCTTGCTCAATCGGCCTTTGCTTGTGAAGTACTACTTCCCTATCAAATGGTGATTTTTAGCAGTGATGCGAGTGGGAAAAACACTTACCAGATCAAAAACTGTGAAACTAAAGTGACTGATGAACTCCATGAAATAGTCACTAGTCTGGAAGGTCGGGTAGCTGCTTATCAATTAAAAGAAATGATGAGCAACAAAGGTCATGAGATTGAGATAGGCCCCGGATCTGTTCTTATACAACAATTCAGAACGTTGATTCGTGAACAACTCCTGCTTCCTTCAGGAGTTCAGGTAAAAGAAACACGATCGGTAAATATGCCGGGCATTCTCTCACTACCAGCGGGAGACAGAGTTGAGATTTCTTGTGATGGGTGTCTTTTTGGAACTCAACAACCAATCAACGTAACCATTCTCGGATTTGATGGATCTAAACGATCAATATTTGCTAATGCTGACTTTAAAAAAATGGTTAAAGCATTCCGTCTTACAGGACCCCTCGTTTCATTCTCAACACTTACTGATGCCAGCATGCTTGAAGAAGAATATGTTGAATCTATTCCTCACACAGATCTGATCACTGATGTTGATCAACTTAAATTTTATAAGACTAATAAGCCGCTCAAAACCGGGGACATCTTAAGAAAATCTGATCTCAATGCCGTCAATCTTGTCAGAGCAGGGCTTAAAACAGATGTAGTTCTGGAAAATCAGATGGTCAGGATTAAAACTCAGGGGATATCCCGCGGTAATGGTACAATTGGAGAACTTGTTGAAGTGTACCATCCACAAAAAAATAAAAAGTATCAAGGTAAAGTCATCGACATTAACAAAGTGCTAGTAGAACTATGAAATTAATTACTCTTTTTTTATTATTCTTTTCTGTCTCTTGCTCAAACTATGTGAACTCGATTCACCGTCAAATTGATCGTGAAGAGAAAGTTGCCCGTGGTGATACATCTGATGGAATGCGTGAGCATTATTCCTCATATAAAAGCCGCTTTAACCGTGACAATGACAAACGTCCGATCAAAAACCCAAATACCTATTCCATGAGTGATGGTGGACCTTCTTCTAACAATCAATTACGTCCACCTGTTAAGCGCGAATACCGTCCCCAACGCTACCAGGCAGCGGATTTCAAAGATGATGAAAGTGCAGGAAGTCTTTGGGCCAACCAAGGCGCCAGCTCATCTCTATTTACTTACCAAAACGATAAGCACACCGGTGACATGGTTATTATCAATGTTTTAGAAAACCTTAGAAACCAGATTTCTGCTGAGCTTAAGCGAGTTTTCCCTGATAAGCCTAAGAAAACAGCTAAAGGTGATGCTCCAGGTGCTAAAGGAGCTCCAGCCGCGCCACAGGCACCAACTGCCGCTGGTGCTGCAGAAGAAATGGATATGAAAGTTTATGATAAAGTTTCAGGAACGGTCATGGAGGAAATCAGCAAGGATTATATCCTTCTCCGTGGGCGCAAAGACGTGATCTTTAAGAAGGAAAAAAAATCCATCGAGATCCAGGGTCTTGTGTCACGTAAAGACATCATGGAAAATGATTACGTTAACTCGGATAAGCTTTTAGACTCCCGAGTCTTCATCATAAGGTAGAAATTAATGAAAAGAATCCTCGCCCTTGTTCTTTGCGCTCTTACTCTACCTACATACGGCGCTTCCAGCCGTCTGAAGGACCTCGTAACCTTTAGAGGTGTAAGAGAAAACTCGCTCATCGGCTACGGTTTGGTGATCGGTCTCAATGGTAGTGGTGATGGTGGTGGCGAGATCACGAACACATCTCTTAAAAAAATGTTTCAAACTTTAGGCCTTAATCCGCAAAAAGAAGTCACTTCAAAAAACGTTGCTGCAGTTATCGTTACTGCAAAACTTCCGGCATTTGGTCGTATGGGGCAAAAGCTTGATGTAACGGTTTCTTCCATTGGTGACGCTTCATCCTTAGCAGGAGGAACTCTCCTGGTCACACCTTTAAAAGGTGGAGACGGTCAGATTTATGCTGTAGCGAATGGTCCCCTTTCAATTGGTGGGATCGATAAGGGTAAAAAGATGGCCACCACAGGAAGAATTCCTGATGGCGGTATTATCGAAAAAGAGCTTGAGATGTCTTTCAATGACAAAAAAGCTCTTAGAATGGCACTTAATAATCCAGATTTTACAACTGCCGCCCGTATTGAAAGAACCATCAATCAAGAGTTAGGTGGAAAGTATGCAACGGCTTCGGACGCCACAACGATTGATGTGATCATTCCAACCTACTACGAAAGAAAAGTTGTTGAATTGGTTGCAAACCTTGAAAACTATAAAGTTATTGCAGATGCCCTGGCCAAGATCGTGATTAACGAAAGAACCGGAACTTTAGTGGCCGGCGGTGATATCGTACTGAAAAAATCAGCTATCAGTCACCGGGACATGGTTCTGGAAGTAAAAGGTGGAGACGATGGCTCAGGCAAAAAGATCATCCAGGCCATGGATCAAACAACAACTATAAATGACCTGGTTAAGGCGTTAAATGCTCTTGGGACAACTCCTGAGGACCTGATTTCAATCTTTCAGGCGCTCAAACAAAACGGCTCACTTTTAGCTGAAATCGAACTAATCTAGTTTTAAAGGGGTGCACTCTGACACCCCTACCTTTTGACCCGGCCAAATTTTCCCTGTCAAGTTTTCCGCTAACACTCCGACCCCAAAAAATGTTACAATTTTAAGTAGAATCTCATCAGGATGATGGGAGCAAATAACCAGGATGGGATCAATGAAAGTCACAACAGATTTCAAAAATCTGCCCTCTCAAAAACCCACAAATCCTGTTAAACCGTTTGAAGAGATTGCTGAAGGTATGGAAGCGAATTTTACATCGCACATGCTGGCAGAAATGCGCAAGACAGTCCCTAAAGAAACGCCGGATTCTTCAGCTATGGAATATTATAATTCCTTGCTGGATTACGAAAGAGCACAACTTATGGCAAAATCAGATAGTGGTCTGGGAGTGAAGAAAGTCATCCTCGATCAGATTGTGCCACAGCATATGAAGCACTATTTAAAGCAAGCGAAAGCTTTGGAACCGAGTCAAGGAATGACGAACGTATCCATGAAGGAGAATACAAATGAGTAGTATCGACACACGATCAGCCTTTTTTCCTAAAAGTCGTTCTGCATCGACTGAGTCAGCAAAAGGCGGAGCCCCTGTTGACGGTGCAAACCGTAATTCAGCTGCTCGCTCTACAGAGATCATGGATAAAACTTCTACTGACGCCAAAGTAAATATTGGTGACGGTGTGAAAGATTTCTCTCGTATCAAAAAAGCAGCGATGTCTGCTCCTGAGCCAGACAATTCAGAAAAGATTGCGCGCCTAAAGGCCCAGATTGCGGCCGGCTCTTACGAAGTGGACTATGACGGCCTGGCCGACAAAATCCTCACTTCAGAGTTTTAAGGAGCACCTTAGATGAATCAGCGCCTGGATGAAAAAAAACTTTATTACCAAGACGTTCTACTTGTCTGGGAAGGTTTTTGTAAACTCCACAAAGAACTTTATGACCTGACTTGTGATGAGTATCTTACTCTTCTGGCCAGTGATGTGGATAAACTTGAAGGCATGCTTCCTTTAAAAGAAGAAATTATCGGTAAGATCAGTGAACTTGAAACTGAACGTGGCGAACTGATGGAGAAGCTCAATAACAGTAAGCTTTTCTCAGCACCAATCAGTAAATCAGGTGAGCTACTTGAAGCTTTTGCAGATCTCGATCAACAAGCTGCACTCCCTGCTTTGAAAAATCTGAATGCCCTTCTCATCGATATCATTCAGAAAATTCAGGAGCAGAATAAAAAGAATCAGATGTTCTTGAATAAAGCGATGCTTTCTCTGCGTGAAATCAAACAAGGTTTTAGCGGAAAGAAAACATACACAACTTACGGCGCGGACGGAATGACTCGCGCTAACGGGCGCTAGATAGCCCAAGGGACCAAGGATTGGCCTCAGACTTACTTAGTATTGGAAAATCAGGCCTCTTTACAGCGAAGCAGTCGATGTCTACTACTTCGCATAATATTGCCAACGCTAATACGGAGGGCTTCTCACGCCAGGAAGTCAGAACCGAAACAGGAATCTCTTTAGGTGAAGGCGAACACGTAACTGGTTCTGGCGTTGAAATCCAAAGTATCCGCCGCTCTCATGATGAACTGGTTGAAAAGAAACTCAACACATCTATCACTCAACATAAATACAACGAAGAACGCACTCAGCAGTTAGGTCAGGTTGAAGAAGTTTTCAACGAGATTAACTCAGACGGGATGAACAAAGTTCTTAACCGATTTTTCAACTCTATGAGAGAACTCTCTAATACTCCGGAGAATGAAACTGTTCGTAACGTTGTAAAAGAAAACGCTAAGATTGTGGTGGGAGATTTCCACCGTATTCAGGGAACTCTGGATCAGATCAGAAGTGGTATTAACAAAAAAGTTGACCTCACAGTTAAAGAGGTTAACGGTCTCACAACTACTATTGCTAAGCTCAACCGCGAAATTAATATTCAGGAAGTCTCTGGTGGTATGGCCAATGATCTGAGAGATCAGCGCGACAATGCCATGAGGACACTTGCTGAGTTCTTCCCTATTCAAGCCTATACTGACGGTCAAAATCAGTTTGTGGTTAACATCGAAGGTGTTGGATCAATAGTCGCTGGTGGGATGGCCCAGGAATTAGCAGTTGGCTCTGCCGTCACTAATGGGTCTACATCCGTGGATAAAGGTAATGCAGAAATCTTTTTTGCTAACCGACCGGCCATATCATTTACTGAAAAAATTAAAAGCGGATCTCTGGGCGGATTACTTAGAACCAGAAACGATGAAATTGAAGGCTTGGAGAAACAACTCGATGAGCTTGCTCATGGTTTAGTTCTCGCAACTAATGCTATCCACCGCCGTGGTTTCGCCAATCATCCTGTCCCTGTGGATGCTGAAGGCAACCCTATTCCAAATGCGGCACAAAAAAAAGTTACTGGAATCAATTTCTTTAAAGAGCCGCTTGATCTTAAGCGTGCCGCTGAATACATCGATCTTTCTGAAGATATCAAATCTGATGTAAATAACATCGCTGCTGGTCTTGAGGCGAATAAACCCGGTGATAACCGTGTAGCACTAGCAATTTCAAAACTTCAGCATGAAAAAGTTTTAGGCAGTGGAACAACCACTTTTGAAGAGCAATATTTAAAATCAGTTGGAAACATCGGTCTCCAAACCGGAAAATCTAAAATTGATGGCGAGCAGTCTGCGGGGATTCTGGCCCAGGCGAAATCTTTTAAAGAACGTCTTGCTGGAGTTTCTCTGGATGAAGAAGCGGCGAATATGGTTCGCTATCAGAATGCGTATGAGGCCAGTGCAAAAGTTATTAAAGCATCAGATGAAATGTTTAAAGCTGTATTGAGTCTTCTTCCATAAGGTATGAAGTATGAGTAGGGTCTCTGAAAATTCATCGGTCAACTCAATCAACTACGCCGTAGGTAAGACTAAGGGTAAGCTTGAGGATTTGCAGCTCAAAGGTTCAACACTCAAGCGAGTGTCGAAACCTTCTGACGATCCGGTTGGTAACGTGGAACTTATGGCGATTCGCTCTCAGGGCGTAGATGCAACTCAATACCTTCGGAACCTAAACTTTGCTCAGACTCAACTCTCCTACACAGAAAACGTTCTGGAAGAGATGACGGATATTTTAGTTAAGGCCAAAGAGCTTGCTATTGGTCAAGCGTCTTCAATTTATAGCCCAGAAATTCGTCTTGGAGTTTCGAAAGAAATTCACCAAATGCGCCAGCAGATGCTGGGTATTGCAAATAAGCGTATGGGGAATCGCTACCTATTCTCAGGTCAAAAAGTTTTGACCCGTCCTTTTGATGAAAATGGGAAGTACCAGGGCGATCAAAACAAAATTAACATTGAAATCAACAAAGATGTCTTTGTTCCCATAAATCTAAACGGGAATGAGATTTTTTTCTCTAAAGACAAAAAGCCGGTTCAAAAAGAACAAATCAATCTTACTCCTCCTGGAATCGAAGTAAACATGGATGGGCTTAATCGCCAGCCAGCCTCAATAGATCCAAATGCCCCTGCTAGCGGTGAAGAAGTGGCCGTGAGCATCTTTGATGAGCTCCGTGGGCTCGAGAATGCGCTTTTGACCGACAATCCTCAGATTATTCAAGGACTCCTCGAAAAGCTTGATACGAGTATTGAGCGCGTTGTAACTTTTCGGACTGAAATCGGCGCTCTTACGAACACAATTTCTAATGCTGAAAGCAATATTGAGAAAACAAAACTTCTGAATGAGGCGCATAAGAGCAAAATTGAAGATGCTGATGTAACTGAGCTCATGAGCGACATGAGCAAAGAGCAAGCAGTGCTAAAAGCTACGTACAAGGCCAGCTCAAACCTCATGAACACGAGCCTAATGGATTTCTTGCGTTAGTAAACGCAAGATAACCTTTAGACTGGCCCTATATTTAACCTAAAAGTAGAAATTCTTACAAAATCTTAATTATTTCCGGAAATTTTCTTGATTTTCCCCCCCAAGGTGTAATACACCTGCCCCACAGTAACTTTATTGAGTAAGTCATAATTCTTGACACGATAGACAAGGATCCCCCATGCTAGTTCTGACACGGAAGCTAGGAGAAAGCATTGCAATCGACGATAATATCAAGATTGTAGTTGTTCAAATCAAAGGCAAACAAGTTCGCCTAGGTATTAAAGCGCCTAAAGAAACCAAGATCCATCGCGAGGAAGTTTACCAAGCGATCCAAGATCAGAATACAGAAGCTGTTCAGGCATCAATGAGTGACATTGCGCGTTTAGGCGAAGAGCTCAAGAAGAAATAATTTTCCCCCATTGATCATTTAAGCTGTTGACTGGTATCATCAAAGTGTTATGGTAAGAATACCTTACCATTTTATTTTGGAGGAATCCATGAAAGTAAAAACCACCAGATTTGGGGAACTTGAAGTTAACCCAACTGACCTCGTCACATTCGCTGAGGGGCTATTTGGTTTTGAAAATCTCAAGAAATACTTCGTGGTTGATCCAGGTGATAGCACTTTGATCCTTTGGCTACAAAGCACAGAAGATGAAAAAGTCGCTTTTCCAATCATCGAGCCTAAAATTTTTAAGCCTGATTATATTGCAAAACTTTTACCAGCTGATTTGAACGGGCTAGACCTTGATTCACTTCAGTCTGCGAAGCTTTACAGTATCCTGACAATTCCAGGGAACGTGACAGAAATGTCTGCAAACTTGAAAGCACCAGTTGTTATCAACTCTTCTAAAAAGATTGGAAAACAAATTGTGCTTCAGGATTCTAAACTTTCTGTTAAACACGAAATGTACAAAGAACTTAAAACATACATCGTAAGCTTCTCTTCTGATGATGCCCGTCGCACATCGTTTGAACCAAGCATCACTATCGAATCTGGTGATCTTAAAAATACGAAGAGTACAATTACTAGAACTCTTGAAGCACAGTAGTTTCAATTCAAAGCTAAAAATAAAAAAGGCTCCGAAAGGAGCCTTTTTTTTGGTTAATTTTTAGGGATGATTACAAAGAGACAGTTGTTTCTGTGGCCCCACGAGAGAGATTTACGTACATGGTGGCTTCAGGATGAGCAGGTTCACGGCTCAAAACATTCTGCCATTCAGCTTGTGCATCAATGACGTTGCCATTGCCGTAGTATAATAGACCAAGAGCAATGCGAGCTGGCATATAACCCGGATGTTCATTTTTTAAACGCTTGAGTTCTTCAAAGGCTTTAGAGGTAAACCCTTTTTTTGTGTAATTCTTAGCAATCTTAATTCTAATTTCAAGGTTATCAGAATCAAGAGCAGCTGCTTTATTGTATTCAAATAAAGCCTCATCAAATCTTCCGTATGAGGCGTACATTTCTGCAATCTCATAGTGCTTTAAAGAGAATTTCCTGTTGAGGTGAGGATCTGTTAACCCAGACCCTTGAGTGTTTTTAACCTGGTTATTAGCTTTCTCAAAAATCGCCTTCGCTTCTTCGTATTTACCAATATCGTTATAGATAACTGATAAAGAAATTGCAGCATCAGTGTGATTAGGATCAAGCTCCAGAACGCGGCTAAACGCTTTAATGGCTTTACCTAATTCACCACGTACGTGGAAAACGTTCGCGAGATAGAAGAAGGCTTCGGTTGAATTCGCATTTTGATCAATGACTTCATGAAGAAGTAGGCTAGCGGTTTTGAGATCATTCTTTTGGAATGCTTCTTTGGCCTTTTTAAGTAAGTCATTCAATTTGACGTGTTCCAAAAAGCCTGCCCGGTTAAAGTTCTTTTTTAATGCAATTCGATTTAACTAATTTTATTTCTTTTTGCCCCTGTTTATCAACTAATTGGTAAAACTTTTCTATGTAATCAAGACAAGGCTGCCATTCTTTAAGCTCATAAGTGGCCAGAATCGTTCTAAGCATCGCATGATTTCGAGTAGATTTGTTCTGATGATTCTCGAGCATATCAAGATACCAGTATCTCGCAGCTGCAAATTGATCGGTTTTAAAGTAAAAATCTGCAATGTACTGGTCTTTTTCACGGAGCATTTTTTTAGCTTTATCAATACTGCTAAGAGCTTTCTTTTTATAACTAGAATCCGGGTATTTAGTAATCACTTCGTCATAGTATTTTATAGCTTCCATGGCCGGTTCAAGATCCCGATCGATAGTATCTGGAATCTGTTTATAAAACGATTCTGCGATTCTGTAGATGACGTAAGGGATCTTCTCGTGTTTTGGATGAAAATCTCTAAATAAAAGATAGGCCGCGGCCGCTTCTACGTAACTTTCCTGCTTATAAAGAACATCTGCCTGCATTAGTTCGGCCGGTGTTGCGTAAAAGGAGTAGGGATGCTGAGTTTTAATGGCATTGAGCTTCTCTGTTGCAAGAATATAGCGTTCAGCCTCAACAAGCTCCTCTGCTTCTTTGAATAATACCTCAGCCTCTGTACGGCCTTTGGGCTTATCAGATGAGCATCCAAGGATCAGGAATAATAAAAAGAATAATTTCATGAAATGCCTCATAACTGTACCGAGAGATCTTTATAGATTTCTTCAAATAAAAGTTTAAAAAATGCAATAAACGGAATGATAACAATCATTCCTACCACGCCACCCAGCTGACCTCCAACAATAACACTCACAACAACGATAATTGGATTAAGATCAACCACTCTGGACACTAATAATGGGAATACAAGAACCATATCTATTAGATTCGCTGCAAAAAAAATGACGAGCATACTCACCATCGATGCATTTGGATCATTGGAAAGTAGAGCAACTATCAGCGCGGGGATGATTCCAATGATGGGACCAATATATGGGAGAATGTTTGTTATGCCTGCCAGAAATCCAAGAACAAATGGATAAGGAAACCCTACAATTAGTAGTGAAAAAGTAATAATTGTACCCAAAATCGTAGCTTCAATGAATTTGGCAATAATATACTCACCAAATTTTGTATTGAATTGGGAGAACAGCACATACGTTTTTTCAAATATTGAATTCGGAATAGAGCGCATAAAATTCGCCCCAAAGCGTTTGCTCTGGAAAAAAAAGAAGTAAAGAAACATAGGTACCAAAAGAAGCCATTCTAAAAATGACGACAAATAATTGGGAATCTGGGACAGCAGAAGTGAACCGGAAGTTTCCAGTTTTTCGATGATAAATGAAACAGGATCAACATTCAGACGATAGCCAAATTTTTCAAAAACATACACTTTAATGACAAAAAATTTATCCTGAAGACGGCTCTTCACTTCAGGAAGATGACTTGAGAATTTACTAAAATCTGTGTCTATGTTGTAAAAAGCTGCAAAGAGAGGAAACAAAGAGAAACTCACACCGATAACCAGAAGGGAGAAAAAAAACATCCTCTGTCTACGTGACCCGGTTGTTAAAATAGCAGTCAATGGTTTTGCCATGAGGTAGACGATATACGCAAAACCGAAAGGTAAGGTCAGGCGTGGAAATAATATTGCAAATGCTATAGCCGCAAAGAGAAAGAAGAAAAACAAAAAGAGTTTGATGCGTAAATTTCGTTGCATGGTTAAACTCTGTTCTCCAGGTCTTTGACTTTCTTTTTCAAAGAAATAATTTCTCTGGTCAACTGGCCCATACGGTTGGCCATGATAAGAGCAGTCTCTCTGAGAAATTTAGCACCCAGCACAGGATGAAATTCAAGCATTTTTTCTAAATCTGGTTTAAAAATGCCAAGGAGCACAGTATTTTCATGTGCAATGACTGTAGCGCTTCTACGGTTAAATTCTTCCAGTAAACCCATTTCACCAAAATACTGACTTTTTTCCAGACGAATAACATGATCTGATTTCTCTTCATTATTTATATTCTGATAGTTAGCAAATACATCAACTGAACCTTCAAAAATGAAATAGAATCCGTATCCCGAATCACCTTGTCTAAAAATAACTTCGTTAGCGATGAATTCCCGGCGATGAAGAAACTTTGTAAATACTCTTATCTCATTATCAGTGAACGAATTTAGTACGGTCACTTTCTTAAAAAAAGTGTGGTAGTTATCTTTCGTCTTAAAAGAAAGCGGACTTGCATCCCATAAATATTTTAACAATGGAATATCGAGGCGATCATTTGGAACTTCGCCCTTTGAATTTTTATCCATCATTTCTTTTTCGTAACTCATTTATGCTCCAATCTTTTAAGCCCATCTTTTTTTACCCAACCTGAAAATCTGGAAGGATAAACAATTTCTTCCCACTCTCCCTTAGTGTTTGTTAAAACCATAATCCCTGCAGGAAGCTCACCTCTGGTTCCAAACAGCACTGAGGGACCTTCGTAAATGGTCTTAGCATTTGTCACAATATAACGGGGCCAGGAATGAATCCAAAAATCCGCAACTAATGGTGAAGCAATTATAAGTAAAAAAACCACTGCCCGTTTAAGAGATGATTTCTTTTTAAGGATCCACAGTCCAACCACTAATATAACCAGACTAAGAGATACTAAAATTCCGTCAGACATAATCAAAGCTGATTTAATAAGGTAGTCGGGTGCGCCTAAAGGTTTCTCAAGTCTCTCTACATCGAGTGCTATCTCAGTCAGCTGCTGATTCTGTAAAAGCTGAGGAGATTGATAGCCACTATTCTGAGCTAAAATAAAATGAAAGCGGGCCATAGGCCAATTTTTCATCTCGCCTAAGACTGTACCCATATTGTAATGCCACAAACCTGGTTCAATTTCGTTCTGGTTTTTTTCCAGAGTAAGCAGTGCATTTGGGTAATCCTTTTTCAGATAGAGATCTTCAAAGGTTTTCAAGGCGTTTTCTATAGTAGTATCCTCCAGAATGAGAGTAATTATCACTCAGCGTTTATAAGTTAATCAAGGATAACAGTAGAATGACACCGCGGACAAAAGATGCAGGTAAGGTGTTAGACCTCGCCGATTTTTCTGAAGTGCTTTTAAGTCAGTTGAGGACTCCTCAAAGAGAGTTCGATTTAACTGGTTTGGATAAGATTTCAAATCTGATACATCCCGCGTTGCTGAAGTGCCAACTTGCCTTTCGGCAGAGTCCTCAAAATTTGGATTTGAGAAATCAGGTGAAAAATTATCATGTGAGATGCTTTAGCAGCATGGATTTGGCCAGAGAACACTATCCGGGGATTCAATGCTTCGGTGGTCACCCTTACAACATTTGGCAATTCATAAATTCTGTACCAGATAATGCCCTATTAGATTGTGGCGAATATGGTGCAGTTTATCTTTCTAAAACTGAAGAGTTCTCTTCTCCCGAGACCCCTGAAATTCATCACTTTATTGTGCCCTTGTGGTTGGATTACGCGTTAAGTGAAGAATTATGGGGCCCGCAAGGAAAATGGACCAGGTTTCACAAGCGCTTTCATACACTTTTTGAGAATAATAGTTTATTGATAGAACAAGATAACCCAGGGTATTACCCGCTAGGGCCAAAAGCCTCATTTCTCAAAGGGCATGGGTACAAGGGTCTAGAGAGCGCCTCATCGTTTGTATTGGTTCCTCAGTGGGATTTTCCGTTATCTGCGTTAATTAGATTAGAAAAATTACTGTCACGGGAAGTATAATGTTCATTTTAAGGTCAGTTAGACCGGACGACTTAAAAGATCTCTTAAAGCTAAGTCACATTGTGACTTTTATAAACCTTCCTTCTGATGAAGATCTGATCAGCACTAAAATCGACAGCTCCATCAAAAGTTTTCATAATCCCAGCAAAAGACTTTGGGAAAATTATTATATTTTTGTTTTAGAAGATTATGAAAAGGGAGAAATCCTGGGTGTTTCTATGATTCATGCCCAGCATGGGACTGATAATGAACCTCATTTTTATCTCTCAGTTGGACAAGAATCTAAATTCTCACAAACTATTAATACTGGATTCGTGCACGGTACTCTAAAATTGGGTCTTGATACAAATGGTCCTACTGAAATTGGCGGACTGGTCCTGAATCCTGACTTTAGAGGGCATGACGAAAAACTTGGTAAGCAACTTTCATTTGTCCGCTTTCTTTATATGGCCAAGAATCCGGACCGCTTCAAACCATTAATTCATTCCGAGCTCATGCCTCCCTTAGATAAATTTGGAAACTCTCCCCTCTGGGAAGCTGTCGGAAGACGGTTTTTCAATATGAATTATCACGAAGCAGATATCTTAAGTCGTAACAATAAAGAATTTATTTTGAGTCTTTTTCCCTCAGAAAATATTTATCAAACACTTCTTCCTATGGAAGCCAGAGAATCAATTGGTAAAGTTGGAAAAGAAACAGAACCAGTTAAACGTATGCTGGAGAGTATAGGCTTCAAATATACCTTTGAAGTTGACCCATTCGATGGTGGACCACATTACCGCTCAGAAATGAAAAATATCAAACCTATAAAAGAAAAAATCACCGGGACTTTAATTGCAGATAAGGCATTTAATGCTGCAGAAGCAAGAGAGGTTATGATTACAATAGAACGCGAAGACTACGATTTTTTTGCTTTCAAAACTGAGTTAATGATTCATGGTGACGGTCAGGTTTCAATGAGACAGGATTTAGTAGAAAAATTTGGGATCAAGACTCCGCAAAAAATTACGGCGATTCCTTTTTAATCAGGCCTGTTTTTTATCCACTAATATTCCATTCGTAGAGGCAAAGCGGATTTTTTCTTTACCTTCGAGATCCGGAGTCTTAACGACATACATTTCTGTGGCCCTCGAGTAGCCCTTAACTGCATCCTTCTTGGTTGAGGATGTGTTGTCTTTACTTAACTCCCGCTGCCAGAGCATAAATTCACTCGAAAAAATTTTCTGCGCATCTTCATTATTTTCCCCGACCGGTGTTAGTTGATCAGGCAAAGGTGCGGCCACAGACTTCCGAAAAGGAAGAATATCTGCTGGCCTGGAATGGCTTTCGGGCACATGAGAACTCTCTTCTGGGGCATCGCTCCAAACGATTAGCTCGGCACCGGCCGCCATTTTTTTTGGTATGGCCTTAGAAGAGCCTACTTTTGATAGGTTTAGTATCTCTTCAAGGCCAAAAATTTTTAGGGCCTGTAGTACGAACGATTTAGCCACGGGTTTACCTCTTATCTGACTATATCGGTCAAACGAGGACAAAACTTGAGTCTTTTTATCAGAAAATTTTAGGTCTAAAGGCTCAAAAAGATGTCTGGACAAATAAAAGGGTGGAGATTATAAATTACAGACCTTTTGACTCTTTGTTGGGGAGTGGCGCAGTTGGTAGCGCAGCAGACTGTTAATCTGTTGGTCGTCGGTTCGAGTCCGACCTTCCCAGCCATCTTTTGATATGCAATTTTCCCCTAAATCTTATTCTCGACTAAAATCCCGCATCAGACGGAAGTACCAGTCCCAATTCCAGAAATCCGTCCGTAATATAAAGGCCTATCCACAAAGTAAAACGGCAAAGTGGATGAAAGAGCATCACCAGGAATTTTTAGAATTTAGTCCACAACGTTGGTTTTTTCTCAAACAGATTGAAAGCTTAGTTTTTTTTCTTTCCCAAAATCAGCTCCCTTCAATTGATGATGAATTCTCAAAAGAAGATGACGCAATTTTTGAAAAGTGGAACAATTCTGAGTTTGCGGATATTTTTTTAAAGTTCCTCAATAGAAAAATGAGTCTTAAGAAAGCATCCACGGAAACTACTAAGATCTTTGATGATCATTTAGTCTCTTTAGGAAATTTGCATCTTTTAAGAATTAAAAGCTCTCTTAAAAATTATAGGCTTCAGCCTTCCTTGGGTGATCAAAAAAAACAGAAGACAGTTTCAAAACTTTTAGAAACGACTCTGCACCTGGACGGAAAAGAATTGGTTCTTCAAACTTCTAGCCTAAAAGAGATGAAAAATTTCTCAACTCGGATTGAAGTCGCTTCGAGAGTTATCAGGAAATTTTCACCTGATTCATGGATGCGCTTTTCGGCTTTTACTGAAATTATTATTCCGATAAAACAGCCCCAGTTAGTGAGCTTCTCGCATCAAGAATTGCCTGGAACATCGATGATCAATCTCTACCATAGAGATTTTGTTGACCTTCTTGATGATCTCCTCCACGAAAATGGCCATCATCATTTAAATCATTATTTGAATCTGGAATCATTAATTGAAGAGCCTCTGGAGTGCATTTACTACAGCCCTTGGCGCAGAACTTTAAGACCACTAAGAGGCATTTACCATGCTTACTTTACTTTCTTTTGGGCGTTTAAACTTTTCTCCGACATGGTGAATTCCGGGGAAATGGATTCCATCTGGTATCTCTTTTCAGAATCAGAAAAAGAGAAAATCATCTGGCGCGCAATCGAAGAGTACTGGATGCTGGAC
>DLGL01000001.1 GCA_002482685.1 Bacteriovoracaceae bacterium UBA7695
GAGGGATATATGGAAACTAATTTCTATTTAAAACAACTGATCATCCAGAACTTTGCCACATTCAAAAATCAGGTCATCCACTTTAGACCGGGTTTTAATGCGATTGTGGGAGAAACCGGATCGGGTAAAAGCTTGGTCTTGGATGCACTTCAGCTTATCTTGGGCGCCCGTGCCGACAAGAAAGTTGTCCGAAAAGACACTGATTACTCGCTGATTGAGGCTTCCTTCTTTTGCCAGGATTTAAACGTTCTCAAGTTCTTAGAGCTTGAGGGTTTTCCTATTGAAGGAAAAGAGCTCATCATTAAACGTCTTATATATAAAAACGGAAGTACTAAAACTTATATTAATCATCTCTCATGCACTGTGACCTTTTTGGCGGCTTTCTCAAAGCGCTATATTGATCTTGTAGGACAGTTTGAAAACCAGAAACTTCTTTCTGAAAACTACCAACTGCACCTTCTCGATCATTACGGCAAACTTGGTGAGGAAGTGTCTGCCTATCAAAAATCCCTCCATCTTTATAAAGATCTAAACTCCCAACTCTTGCTACTGGACCAATCTAAAACACACAGAGAACAAAGACTTGATTATTTAAACTATCAACTTCAAGAGATCGAAAAACTTAATCCATCCTCCCAGGACGAAGAAGATCTTCTCAAGAAGAAAAACCTCCTTATCAATGTTGAAAAGAACCAAAAGGTTTCTTTTCAACTAAAGGACATTTTTGAAGGGGGCGAAGGGCAACCTGGTCTCCTTTCTCAAATGAAAGCTCTGAATTCTATTCTGATTAAAAACAAAGATTTCTTTGAAAGTCATCTTACAGAGGTCTCTGAAATCGATGACAAACTCCACACCCTCCTGACCAACATTGAAAAAGGCTTTGATATCGAGCTTGATCCACAGGATCTTGAAGGCGTGATTGAGCGTCTGGATACTTACCAAAAGCTTAAAAAGAAATTTGGAGGGTCGGTTGAGACCATTTTGCACTCGCAGGTTGAATTTTTAAAAGAAAGAGATCAGCTACAGGATTTGGATTTCAATCTTGAAGAGATCAAAACAAAGATTAAAGACCTTAAGACTGAGCTCACTAAAAGATCCAAAGATCTTCATAAAAAGCGCTGTCAGCACGCTGCAAAACTCTCCAAAGAATTAACCGAAAGAGTCCGAAATCTCAAAATGAATGGTGCGACTATTAATCTTATCCTTGAAGAACTCCCAGACTTCAATGAGGGAGGAGTCACTCGTGCCAATTTTATGGCGGAAACAAATCCGGGAGAAGGGTTCTTCAAAGTTAAAGATATTGCTTCGGGAGGAGAGCTCTCACGCATTCTCCTGGCGGTAAGACAGATCCTTTCAACCTACGATTCCATTAGTATCTTTCTCTTTGATGAAATTGATACAGGGATTGGTGGAGAAACCGCCAATTGCATTGGGAAGGCTCTTTGCCAGGTGGCAGAGAATGGTCAGGTCATTGCCATTACCCACTTGCCACAGATCGCTCAGTTTGCTGAAGTCCTTATCCTGGTTCAGAAAGATATTCAGGGACAAAACAAATCATCCCGGACGGAAAGTTCTGTTAAAGAAATTATTGGTAAAATGGTTCAAAAAGAAGTGAGGGCGATGGCCCAACTCAATTAACTTAAACTTGGAAATGAAATATGGTGATTATCTATAAAGATAAATGTCTTCGTTTTCAGAGCATATCCATTGTTTACATAGGTTGAGTGGTCATTTAGTAAATAAAGGTCTTTAACGTGACTGTGCCCGCCAAGAATGAAATTATATTTTCCAGAAGTTGTTTCAGTCACGCCTTCTCTAAAGGCATCCTTGATCAAATCCTCATTATAAATTTTAGACCCGCGCTTGCGTGACATCTTAGACGCACGCTCACCGAGAAAATTCAAAAGAGAATAGGGCATTACATGATTGGCGACAAAACGTAGAGGCGCAGAAAGTATGAGTTTTTTGTAGCGCTGGTAAGATAGATTTTTGACCTCATGCTCATCTCCATGAGAAAAATAGTAACTCTTTCCATCAATTTCTTCTATCACTGGTACCTGTGATAGAACCACTTCACCGAGAGGCCATCTTTTTTTAAAGAGTTTATCTAAATGAACATCATGATTTCCTTCAAAAAAGAAAATCTTTTTCCCTTTTTTGACCAGCAGATCCATCAAGACAAATAAGTGATCAAATTTTTCCAGATACTCAGGGTGGGGGCCACACATCAAATCAAAAATATCACCTAGTAAAAGAATGTAATCTGAATTTATGACCGTCGGGTGGGTCAAGAAATGACCAAGTAGATGATCTGCATCATCGTGGGGAGTTTTTACATGAACATCTGAAATTGCGGCTACTTTCATTTATCCATTTATAACATGTAGCTCGTCTTTAATCCTCTCAAAAATATACTTTTCAAGTCGCTTTTTAGTCAGGTCATCCATTTGTGAGAACCGGCAACAAACCCGCCAAACCTTGTAAGTTAAACCGTTGTACTCATCAGGTTCGATTTCTTTTATAAGGGCAATTTCGGCATTAAGGGAGGAAGCCCATTCGGAAGTCTGCAGATTGATCATACGAATCGGATCATTTATTTTGAAGTATTTTGACTCCATTCTCGAAACAAGAAAGGAGAATCCACCTGAAGAGATGTCAAAGCAACTTTTGTTAAAATGCTGAGTCATGAGTCGTGGCACACTAGTAGCCTTAGCAAAAGTCACTTTAATTTCATCGGTAGTATGTACGTTCAGACGCATACTTTTTCGTCTTTCTACTTGTGCTACGAAACTTGGAATTTCTAAATAATACCTGGTAGGTGCATCCGTCTGTCTGATTTTACATCTGAGTAGAAGGGCCGAGTCAGGAATATACAAGTCTATGTAGTCCAATGTTCCCATCATGTCCTGAACCTGCTGGTTCTGGCCTGAGATAGGTGAAATACAAAAGTCGTTACGGGTTCTTCTGATTGCTTCTACTCTTACTCCGGCAAGATGTTTTGACCCGCCGATGAGTCGCCAGATGAAAACTTCATGCTGAGCTTCTTTGGCACTTCCGAGCAAAGTCAAAATTGTCGCCTCATCATGAATTTTTTTTAGCGAATTATCATTATTCAAAACATTTTCTCCAAAAAGACCCCCGGCACACAAATACCGGGGGGCTTCGGGCTTAAGTAACTAATCAAAACACCTAGTGAACGAATTATCCAACCAGTCGTAGAGCACCTTGCCCAAGCTGGTTAGCTTGAGTAAGAGTCGACATACCTGCTGCACTCTTGATTTGAGCTGATGCAAGTTTTGCAGTTGATTCTGCAACATCCACATCTTCAATTCGAGAACGAGCCGATTCCTGGTTAACTACTGCAACATCTAAGTTATTTACACTTGATTGTAGTCGAGATTGGATCGAACCAAAGTTAGCTCGAAAACCACTGACTTTTTCAATCGCCGCATCGATAACACTTAAGTTACCAACAGCTTCTGATTTATCTCTAATAGTAGAACCGCCGATCCCCAAACTTTCTGCAGATGCATCTGTAGCACCGGCATCAAATTCAATCTGGTTATCAGAGTTTCCTTGAGAACCAACCTGGAACTGGAGCACTGATCCTTCACCTTTAAGTAAAGGGCGTCCGTTAAAGTTAGTCGTTTTAGAAATACGATCGGCTTCTTGAACCAATTGTTCGTATTCCATAGAAAGATAGCCGCGCTCGGCATCTCCTACTGTGTCGGAACCTGCCTGAATGGAAAGTTCGCGTAAGCGAGCAAGGATATTTGAAGTTTCATTCAAACTACCTTCTGCTACCTGAACTAACGAAATAGCATCGTTAGCATTTCTTCCGGCCATCTTCAGACCACGAGTGTCTGCTTCAAGCTTTTTGGCGATCGCTAAACCAGCAGCATCGTCAGCAGACTTTGTGATCCGCTTACCAGATGAAAGTTTAGAGAACTCCGCTTCTGTCTGAGCACCAGTGGTCCTCAGATTTTTCTGTACCTCTAACGAGGCAATGTTGGTGTTGATTCTTAAGCCCATCAACGTACTCCTTGATTAAGAACCGTTTTAACTGACCTAGGCAGTCAGTCACTTACCGTATCGAAACACTCAGGATATAAGATGAGGCTTATTTTAAATCTTGACCAAAAAAATCTCTTTTTCGATTAATTCTTGCTACTTAGAACTTGTTAAACGAACTTTCAAAGATTTATAAGATGTGGAATTTGAGTCAGGTGCCTCTAAAAGGACACTCTTTGCTCGAGGAGCGAGCCAAAGAAACTCATCCCCTACGAGCCAGCGGCCCGCTGTATTGAGCTCAGGGGCATGGGATCTAAGGGATTCGAGGATCAGGACATTCCTCTTCATTTTTAAAGAAGCGCAGACTGCTTGCAGCCAGACCGATTCGGGGATGGACGTCATACTCTGCGAATAAAAAAAACAAAAAATGTCTGTGTTGGGAATATGGAAATCAATCTCTCCCTCAACAGTGGACGAGAGAGAGAAGATCATGTCGTTTGAATTTTATTAATGATATTAGTTGTAGAATAGCCGTCCACAAAATTGAGTGAATAAACCTCTCCACCCATTTGAACAACTTCTTTTCCGCCAACGATCTGCTCAATTTTCCAGTCGCCACCCTTAACAAGTATTTTAGGCTTAACTTTCAAGATGAGATTCAACGGAGTTTCTTCGGTAAATATCTCAACAAAGTCCACGGCCTTCAGTTGTGACATTACAAACTGGCGATCAAGTTCATTATTAATCGGGCGTTCAGGACCTTTAAGCTTTTTTACACTAGCATCAGAATTAAGTCCTATAACAAGTAAGTCACCCAGCTTTTTTGCTTCATTCAGGTAAGTAACATGTCCTTTATGAAGGATATCAAAGCACCCATTGGTGAAGACAATTCTTTTATCTTTATTCTGAGAAAGAAACTGATCCAGCGATGGTGAAAACATTATTCTGCCTTTACAACTTTCGTATTCGCAATTTTATTTTGAAGATCAAAATAAGAGAACAATCCCAAACTTGCAAAATTAGTCAGCATGATAAAAGATCGAAACAAAAGCATTGTGAACGAGGGAGATTTATTATCAAGATCAACAACGCGGATACTTAATAGATTTTTTCCAAGTGTTGATTGCGGTGTTTTATCGTAAATTGAAAAATACATCAGATAAAAACCGGTAAAAAGCACAACAACCATTGGAGTAATTTCGTTGGGATACGATGCCCATACTTCAAGTAAATCTCTTTCAATCAACCGGGCCATGATCGTTAAAACGATTCCTAGGCATGAAAAAACAAAACTCAAATCAATAATATAGGCCAGCACTCGTTGAGACTTAGTGGCGTTTCGGATGATTTGTTCTTCTTTAATTAGCTCAACAGGTTCTTGAAAAGTAGTTTCACGACCGTAGAACATCGATAGTTCATTTTGATAAACTTGCTGATCTTGTCTTACTGCTGGTCTTGACTGGAGACCAGATACCGATGGCATTGGCATCATCGGAGTTTCATTAAAAGCTGGTTTAATTTCTGTTGTTTTTTGAGAATGAAAGCCTAGACCTGAAGTGATAGGTTTAAAATCAAAATCAATATCATCACTGGCCGGGACAACTTTTGGCTTATTTGAAGAATTTGACTCTAAATTCATTGATATATCCTTTTCCGTCTTTCAATTAGATTGGCATACAATCTCTAATCCAGCAACGATCCTAGTATGATTCCTGCGCCAGTAGCGACTGCTGTAGGTGTACGCAAAATAGGTGTTGGAAGATTAAGAATCTTAGTTTGTGGCCATTTGTGTAAAAACAAGCTCTCCTCAGGAGAAAATCCACCTTCCGGACCCACGATAAGCAAAATCGGCGAGCCAGTAGAAGCTTTTTTGGGCCCCGTTTCATTCTGAGAATCCATCATAACGATCTGTGCGTAATCCTGGGCCGGAATTTCACTCCAAGAGGCAGAAATGATTTCAGGCAGGTAAGCGGAGTTTGACTGCTCCAAAGCACTGATCAGAAGGCTTTCAATCCGGTCAGCTTCTGGAAGTCTTGTTTGTGAATATTGAGAGCGTACTAAAAAAATTTTTCTAAATCCCAGCTCAACTGCCTGCTTTAAAGATAACTCCAGGGCTTCTTTTTTTGGTACACCCAATGCCAGATCCATATGAAACCGTTCCGGAGCTTCTGAATGTTCAAGTTTTTCTAGATTCACTTCTTTTTTTGAAAGAGAGCTCACTTTGGTTTTTACTTTAAGACCCCTTCCATTTAACAGCAGGATTTCTTCTCCCGCCTCAATGCGGACAACATTCACCAAGTGATGAGCAGATTCACCCTTGATCTGATAATTTTCCTGAAGGAGAAGATTCTTCTGAAAGCTTGCTCTCATGCCTGAGCTTTCGTGAGGTAGAGGGCCGACCAGTCACCCTTATCTAGTTGACGGTTAAGAACCATTCCTTGTTCGGTATAAGATTTAATAATGCCCGGAACCTGATGCTTTAATAAACCTGAGAGAATCAAGGCTCCATTAGTTCGCGTAGCGCCGATTAAATAATCTTTTTCCATCATCAGGATGCTCTCAAGGATATTAGCGAATACTAAATCATACTGCGGCTTTAATTGTTGACGGACCTCGGGAAGAAGCAGTCTAAAAGAGAGGTTTTCAAGTTTATTCAGTTCAGCATTTTGATAACAATTTTTATTAGCTTCAGGATCTATGTCATAAAAATCTACCTGCGCATCCGGAAATAATTTAAATGTCGAAAGACCCAAAATTCCTGAACCAGATCCAAAATCCAAAACCGTTTGCAAGGGAAAATTCAGCTCTTCTGTCAAAAGTTTTAAGCACAGAAATGTCGTCTCATGGCTTCCAGTTCCGAAACCCATGCCCGGATAGATATAAATATTCTTAGGAGTTTTAGTTTTATAATCAGTCATCCATGAAGGAATGATTTCAAAAATTTCATTCACTAAAATAGGAGTGTAATGCTTTTTCCATTCAGCATTCCAGTCCTGAGACTCATGCTGTTCAAGCTGAACTTCGGCTAAAATTTCTTTTTGGCAATGGGCCTTAAATTCTTCAGCTGATTTAGCGTTATCAAAGAAGAAACGGTAATTAGCAGGACGACCTAATACAGTGGATTCAACCTCATCGATCACCGTTTCTGGCAGGTCTCCTCCGGAATAGGAGCGCTCTCCCAGAATGGCATCGACTTCGGCCTCAGTCAGAGAAAACTCCTCTATGCCCAACGTGTTGAACTCATCTACCGCCGTGCTTTCAAGAATTCCCCGTTCATTTTCAGTAGGTTGAAAATGAAAGAGAGTCACTACCCAAAACTTATCCATAAATATCCTTTAATTGTGCCATTTTATAACTCATGCCTCACCATCTGTGATGATAAAAATTTTACACGAAGGAAGGTTTTCATAGCTCGAGGGCCTAAATTTTGTTAGAAAACGAACCCGTATGGATAAAATTTTTTTGATTGGTATCGCCGGTGGTTCAGGTTCCGGGAAAACGACTTTTGCTAAGAAGGTCATGAAAGGTATCAGTAACCTAGATTCTTCGCTCCTTCATATGGATTCCTACTACCTTCCTACCCAGCCTCAATCGAATTATACTTCAAGTGGTAAGCCAAATTTCGATCATCCTAATGCTTTTGACTGGGATCTTTTACGCAGACACCTTACAGACTTAAAACATGGTAAGTCTATTAAGTGTCCCATTTATGATTTTAAGAATTCTGGCCGTACTGAGGAATACGAAACGGTAGGACCTTGTCGTGTCGTTTTATTTGAAGGCATTTTTGCTCTCTACGATCAAGAGATTCGTGACCTGCTTGATATCAAATGTTTCCTTCATGTGGACTCCGATATCAGGTTCACTCGCCGTCTTCATAGAGATGTAAAAGAGAGAGGAAGATCTCTTGAATCTGTAATCGCTCAGTACTACGACACTGTAAGACCGATGTATCAAAAATATCTTGATCCTCAGAAACAGTACGCGGATTTCACAGTAGGTGAAGAAACAGATGTAGCGTCACTGATTTTATCAGCTCGAATTAAAGAACTACTCGCCTCACCTCAAGAAATGCAGACAACCGAGGCGATGTAATTGAAAAATAACTACTTTTCAGTTCTTCCCATCGGTGGAGTAGAAGAAATTGGCTCCAACATGACGATGATTCGGTCAAAAGACGAAGACATCATCATCGACTGCGGTATGCTTTTTCCCTATGAAGACAGTTTTGATATCAGGTATCTGATCCCTGATTTCGCTATCCTTGATTCGGCCCGAACTAAAAATATCATCATTACCCACGGCCACGAAGATCACATTGGTGCTCTTGGACACTTACTCAAAGAGTTTCCAGATCTCACTGTGTGGGTCACTCCTTTTACACTTCATTTGATTCAGAGAAAGCTCGAAGAGCACAAAATCAGCATGAATTATCAGGTTTATACTTCTGGCCAGGAGCTGTCTTTTCTTAATGTTGATATTACTCCGGTTCATGTAAATCACTCAATTCCAGAGACAAATGGAATGATAGTCCGTACTAAAGACCGTAAATGGGGCGCACTCTATATTTCTGATTTCAAAGTCGACTTGGGTTCAAAACATGAAGCTCCAATTGATTTCAACACAATTCAAAATAAACTTTCTGAATGCATTCAAACTGCTTACTTCATAGATTCCACGAACGTAATCTATGATGGAAAAACAACTTCCGAGAATGATCTTAATCATGATTTAGAATTTCTGATGAATCGTCCCGAAAACAGGCTCTTTATCACCTTGTTTGCTTCAAACGTTCACCGTATGAATGCTATTGCAAAGATGGCCAAAGAATCGGGAAGAAAGATTGTCGTCATGGGCCGCTCTCTTTGGACTTACATGGAAGCTGCCCGGGAAGCTGGCTATAGTGATCTGACCGTTGATGATTTATTCATGCCTGATCAAGTGAAAGGCCAAAATGGTAAAATGCTTATTTTTCTTTCTGGATGCCAGGGAGATTTCTTAAGCGCACTCAGACGTTTTAGCTATGGCGAAGACTCAAACTTCAAACCACTACCCGGTGATGTTATTGTTTTCAGCTCAAAAGTCATTCCAGGAAATGAAAAAAAGATTTACCGCATCTATAACAAGCTTACTCAATTCGGAGTTGAGATTGTTACTGCCTCTGATCACTTAATCCATGCCTCAGGACATCCGGGTAAAGAAGATCTAAGGATGCTCTTGAATAATTTTGCCCCTAACTTCTATATTCCAATTCACGGAGAAAGCTACATGCTCAGGAAGCATGCAGAATTTATCCGTGCAGAATTTCCAAAAATAAAAACTGAGGTTATTCACAATTATCAGGAAGTTGTCCTAGGCGAGGGCACTATTAAAGTAGAGAGCCACGATGTGAAGGAGCCTAGAATTATTCATGGCAAGAGCCTCGAGATTGAAAAAACTCAGATCTCTCAGAGACGCAAGATGGCCACCCAAGGGGCGGTTTTTATCAGCTTTCACCGTTCCCAAAATCTCATGGAAGTCTCAACCGTTGGCCTACCCCTAATGGCCGCAGATCACATGAATGCCCTTAAAAAAAGACTCCTCAAACAAATTCAATCCGACCTGCATAGTCGGGATGAAAATTACTTCAAAGATCAGCTTAAAATCTCTACCCGTCAGTTTTATAACCAGTTACTAGGCTATAAGCCCGTTACAGAAGTTCACCTCTACTAAGATTAATGCTCGGCACTGCATTGAACTGGCCGCTATAATTATCTGGTATGGAACAAACCGCCCTCATCCTTATTATTGTGACTCTGCTACTTCTGGTATTAATCGTGGGGTTACTCACGATCTTAATTTTTAAAATGTTTCGCCAGACGAAAAAAGAATCAACCGGAGAAGCTCCAGCTCCAGACGTTTCCAAAGCTGAGTTTCATCCTGCGATTGTCGAAAGACTAAAAGAAATAGAAAAGTTAAAGCCCAAACGTGCAGATCTTTTTTGTCCAAATCACTCCGAAGAGCCAGGCGAAACAATG
>DLGL01000107.1 GCA_002482685.1 Bacteriovoracaceae bacterium UBA7695
AGCATTTTTTTCCATCTCGCCTGAAATACCAGATATAATAGAATTATATTGAGTCATTATCAGGCGAGATGGAAAAAAATGCTAAGTACCCTTAAAAATAGAAAAACATATCTTTTTGGTCAATTGAATCCCAGATACGTTTCACTAACCGGTTGAAATGCTCTTCATTATCCAAAAAATCCAATTCATCGGTATCAACAATAAGTGATTTCCCAAGGTTATAGTTTGCATACCAATCATCATAATAGTTGTTTAAGCTAGTAAGGTAATCCACCGGAATTGCTTGCTCATAATCGCGACCGCGCAATTGGATTCTTTCCTGAAGTTTGGGCACTGAACGGCGAAGAAAAATCATCAAAGTTGGGGGGCTCAGATATTTGATCATCGACTCATAAAGTGTGCGGTAGTTTTCGTAATCTCGAGGTTCAAGATTTCCATTTTCAAAAAGGGCGCGAGCAAAAATATTTGCATCTTCGTAGATTGAACGGTCCTGCACTGAAGAAGCAGGTGCACCTTCGATCATTTTGTGAGTGTTAAATCTGTGAGTGAGAAAATAAACCTGCAGAGGAAATGACCAACGGGCCATGTCTTTATAAAAGTCTGCCAGGTAAGGATTATCCTGAACTGATTCATAGTGAGGCTTCCAGCCCAAACGTTCAGAGAGCTTCTTAGTAAGAGTGGTTTTTCCACTACCAATATTCCCAGCAACCACCACGAACATAGGATTCGAAGCACTGCTTAAGCGCTGATAGGCCGTATCTGACATGAGAGTCTCCTGAATTTGCATGGAAAAACCTTATTATGAATCATGCCACAAAGCTTGACTCAATTGATCAATTTTTTATTTTACGAGAGAGCGTTGAAGTTGTTGCGTTAATTACTTAGAATGATTTTAAGAATGAAAGCCACTCAATTTAAAATTATTTACCTGCTGCTATGTCTTGGATTATGCAATCAACTTTGGGCGCAATCTTTGGTTGATGACGCTAACTTATCTATGCCTGCTGATGGAAGTGCGGGAAGTTTTAATGAAACAATAAAAATTATTTCAGCTTCTAAAAAAATATTTATTCTTACAAATAATAACCAGCAGCTGGGTCCAGGAGATTTTGTCTCCCTCGCTCTGGATAACAACCTTGCGGCCCGCGCAGTTGTTGCTAAAACCCATCAGGGGCAAGTGGGAATTAAAATTCTAAAAATCTACTCAGTCACTCAATGGTCAAAACTTCGCAGAGACATGGAAGTTCAGATTGTGAAGGGTGATGATTCTATGTTTGGAAAAAAAGCCGTTACAAAAATTGAAGACACACCAGTTGGAAAAATTAGATCAGAAGAAGATTTATATACAGGTGATGTTGTTTCTGAAGATGATCTCGGACTTATTGATGATAATAAGAATCGTCATATCAAACCAGATAACGTTGTCTCAGTAAGTGGGGCCTATGCTCAAGCGAATGAAGTTGAATCCCGAGGAGGAACTGTAAAAGCTCCCTTATTCGGTATTTCTTGGGCCTACCAGTTCACAGATAATTATTTTGTTGAAGGCGTTTATGGCCGGGCCTTATTTGATAACTATCCTGCAGAGGGAAGCCAGACTTTAGTGAATCAAGTTATAGCCAGATTGAAGTACAATATAAAGGGTCCTGCATATACTTTCTTCATGCCTTACGTAGGTTTTCAAAGCAAGACTGTTTCAAGTCCCGACGCTGGAAAAGAAACGACAACAACTGCAGCAGCAGAAGAGTTGGCCGTTATAGATGAATTAGAAAAATCCGGACCTGTATTTGGTGTGACTGTAATGAGAAGACTGGTTCCGGGTTGGTTTGTTAAAGCGGATCTCGGTACGGACGTTATTAATCTAGGATTCTCCATTGAATTTTAATATTCCCCTGCTTTTCATCTTCATAACAGCTTGTGGAGTCAAAGGGGACCCGCGGCCCCCTCAAGGTGCTTATGTTCCCTCTGTTATCGAAAACTATCCTGATGTGAAACTAGATGACTCTCTCAAAGATGGAAGCAAGCAGTAATGTCATTGCTTATCGCTACTGGATCCAACCTCAATAATCCCATAGATAATCTCTCAGCCGCCAAGTCTGTTTTAAGCTCAAAATTTTCTTTTGTGGCCGAAAGTCGGATTTTTATATCAAAAGCGGTTGATTACGAGGCGCAGCCCGATTTTTTCAATCAAGTTTTAGAATTTCGCATACCAGAATCACTAACTCCTGATGAGGTGATGACTTGTTTGCTTGAAATTGAAAAAACTATGGGAAGAGTTCGCGATGTCTCTCGAGGACCTCGCATCATCGACCTAGACATCATTCTTTGGGGAACTGAAACGCATCACACAACAAAAGTTGATATACCTCACCCGCGTTGGCTAGAAAGAAGTTTTGTTATTCGTCCTGTTCAGGATTTGCCGTTCTTTAAAACCATTGAAAAATGTTTTACAATTCCTAGGTCATTCCAAACGGAAGCATTCCCGATTTAAGCACCTTATCAAGGATAGGATAATGGATTTCTCCCTAACGTCAGAACAACGTGAAATTCGCGAGCTTGCGCTCAAATTTGCACGTAATGAAATGATTCCACTTGCTCAGAAATATGATGATGAGGGTACTTATCCAAAAGATGTTTTTAAAAAAGCCTGGGAACTTGGTTTAATTAATACCTGTATCCCGGCCGAATATGGTGGCTCAGGGTTCTCATCTGTTGACGGAATCATTATCGGAGAATGTCTTGCTTATGGTTGTATGGGAATGAACACTTCGTTCATGGCCAATGACCTTGCACTCCTTCCAATTGTGATTGGTGGAAATGATGCTCAAAAGAAAAAATTTTTAACTCCATTTACAACTGAATTTCGAATCGCCTCTTTCGCACTGACTGAGCCAGGAAATGGTTCAGATGCAGGCGGGATCAGAACAACTATCAAAGATGGTGGTGATCACTGGATAATCAATGGTGATAAGATGTGGATCACCAATGCGGGTTATGCTGATTTATTCGTAGTGTACGGAACTATTGATCCGGCCTTGAAACACAAAGGTATCTCAGCTGTTATTGTTGAAGGGAAAACTCCCGGAATCGAACTTGGTAAAAAAGAAGATAAGATGGGTCACCGCTCATCGGATACTCGTGGTGTAAAATTTAATAATGTTAAAGTTCCGAAAGAAAATATGCTTGGTAAACCTGGCGAAGGCTGGGCAATTGCTATGAGTACACTTGATCACTCCAGACCTTTGGTAGCCTCTTCTGCTCTGGGTGGAGCTCAGCATGCTATGGATTTAAGTATTCAATATGCTAAAGAGAGAGTTCAGTTTGGTGTGCCCATTGCTAAACACCAGGCAGTTCAGTTTATGATTGCTGAAATGGGAATGAAGATCGAAGCAGCAAGACTATTGGTCCATAAAGCTGCGTGGTTATGTGATCAAGGTGAAAGAAATACTGAAGTAGCTTCTTATGCTAAAGCCTTTGCTTCAGACTCTTGTATGCAAATTACAACCGATGCTGTGCAGATCTACGGTGGATATGGTTACTCAAAGGAGTACCCGGTAGAAAAACTCATGAGGGATGCAAAACTAATTCAAATTTATGAAGGGACTTCCCAGATTCAACGTCTGGTAATGGCCCGTGAACTTTTAAAGTAATTTTTTTCTAGGTCTAAAGGAGATACTATGAACATTTTTGTGTGCGTGAAGCAGGTTCCAGACACAGAAACTAAAATCATTCCAACGAGTGATGGAAGTTTCATTGAGACAGCTTCGATTAAATGGATTATGAATCCATATGATGAATTCGCTGTAGAGCAGGCCCTACTCGTTAAGGCAGCAAACCCAGCAGCTAACGTAACCGTTATCCGTGTTGGTTCAGTTAAGGATACAGAAGCTCTTCGTACAGCGATGGCGATGGGAGCGGATGATGCCGCCCTGGTCGAAGCCGGAGATAACCTTGATTCGTATTCAATTGCAAAAGCCCTGAAAGGTGCGATTGAAAAATCTGGCAAAAAACCAGATATCGTTTTGGCCGGTAAACAGGCCATTGATGATGATGCACTTCAAGTTCCACAAATTCTTGCTGAAATGCTTGGACTTCCATCCGTGTCAGTAATCGTTGGCTTTGAGCTTAATGGAAGTACTGTAAAAGTTAAGCGCGAAATTGAAGGTGGAGCTCTTGAAGTTTACGAAGTTGCTACTCCTGTAGTGCTTGCTGCAAACAAAGGTCTCAATACTCCAAGATACGCTTCTCTCCCGGGAATTATGAAAGCAAAGAAAAAGCCAATGGCCCAGTATTCACTTGCTGATGTTGGCGTTTCTGATGCAGACCGAAGAGTTAAATATTCTGGTTTCAAACTTCCGCCTGAAAAACCAGCTGGGAAAAAATTTGATGCAACAGATGCAGCTAAACAGAAAGAAGTTGTAGCTCAGGTTGTTGGTCTTCTACGTACTGAAGCAAAAGTTTTATAATTTTTTTAAGAGGTATTTGATATGGCAAACGTATTAGTTTTTACTGAGCTACATGATGGTCATGTTAAGCCAGTAACATTGGAAATTCTTGGTAAACTCGCAGGTCAGTCAGCTGATGTTGCCGTTTTTGGAGATATCGGAGCAGACCAGGTAGCAGCTCTGGCTAAGTGTGGCGCCCAAAACGTTCATAAACTTAAAGGTGCGAACCTTGATAAGTATTCCCCAGAAGGTTATGCGAACGCTTTAGCTGAATTCATAAAGTCAAAAAATTATGACTATGTTTTTGGTGGAGCAACTTCAATCGGTAAGGATCTTCTTCCACGTTTAGCGACAAAATTTGATGCAGGTCTTGCATCAGATGTAACAAACTTCACAATGGATGGTGGCGTATTCGCTGGAACTCGCCCTTTCTTTTCTGGTAAATGTTTGGCCAAAGTTGAACTTACTGGACCTAAGCCACACTTTGTTTCAATTCGTCCGAATGCACTTGGGATGACTGAAGGAGCGACTGCTGGCGCAGGAACTGCCGCAGATGTTAATGCAAACGCTGGAGACATCCGGGCGATGATCAAAGAAATCGTTAAGGCAACTTCAACCAAAACAGACTTAACGGAAGCCAACATCATCGTTTCTGGTGGGCGTGCCATGAAGAATGCTGAAAACTTTGCAATTCTTAACACAATGGCAGATGTACTTGGTGCAACAGTTGGTGCTTCACGTGCGGCCGTGGATTCAGGTTTTGCTCCACACGCAATGCAGGTTGGTCAAACTGGTAAAACAGTAGCACCATCTCTTTATATTGCTTGTGGTATTTCAGGAGCAATTCAACATTTAGCTGGTATGCGTACATCTAAGGTTATTGTTGCAATCAACACGGATCCAGATGCACCTATTTTTACTAAAGCTGATTATGGAATCGTTGGAGATCTATTCACGATTGTTCCAATCATGACTGAAGAGTTTAAAAAACTTTTAGGTAAGTAATTCAAAAGCCCCTCTTTTAGAGGGGCTTTTTTTTGATTTTTAATTTTTCACATCGCTGCTTGCGTTTGACCAAAGTTAAATGTGTGGGCGGCCTGTTCAGGAAGAACTTGCTGATTCTCGGTTGAAGGATCATTTCCATAAGCTTGTTGCGCCTGTTGATTTTCTGCCATCGCCTGCTCCTGAAGCATTTGATCATAGTTTTGCTCAGCTACCATTTGCACCGGTGCTTCTGGTACTGCTTCATTCAACCCTTCGGGTTGAGTTCCCGCATTGGATTCATTATTTTCAGCTAGCTCTCTTTGAGAGTCTTCTTCGGCCATCTGTTGCTCTAATGTCGCTTCAGCCTTAAAGGTAAGTCGTGTTCCTTCTAAGGGGCCATTAGATAAACTCACAACATAAGAACCCTGACCTTCCTGATACATCATCCCGCTATAAAGCTCACCTTCATAATCGTATTCAAAAACGTTACCTGTCATTTCCGAGAATGAAACTGAGAGACCCTTCCCATCAGGTAGAGATACATCGAGAGATTCAATGACACCTTCATTAGTCGCAAGGCTTCCACTGAATTTATCGTTACTTAATCCCTGTTGCCATATTTTAGGGTTAATTACACCAGTT